>NZ_JBHLZP010000325.1:0-11259 GCF_042429965.1 Actinoallomurus acaciae | reverse complement strand
TCTGCGGGAGCCCGGCCCGACCTGTTCCGCATGCCCGCCGGGAGCCCTGCGCCTGCCGCACGGCCCCGGCGGCGTGCGAGGGGCCGCGCACAGTCTCCGGAAGCTCGGCCCGACCTGTCCGCAAGCCGAACTCGGGCGACCCCCTCCGCCGAAGACGATCCGCCGTTCTCCCACGGCCCGCCCACCGGGGGCGTGTGCCCGTGAAACCGGACGACCGACCCACAGAACTGACACGGCCAGCCACCCGGGCGGGCGGATATCTGCCCCCATGGCGGCGGGGAGGCCAGGGCGGCGGGGAGGCCAAGGCGGCAGAGAGACCGAGGTGGCAGAGAGACCGAGCCGGTGGGGCACTGGCCGCCGCCCAGCCGCCAGGCTCGGGGAGCGCCTTGTGCCCGTGTCCACACCGGGCCGACCGGCGGAGCGGCGGCTTGTATCTGCGCCGTTGGGCTGGCGGGTGGCGGAGCAGTTCCTGCCCGTGCCGGATGGGTCGGCGGGGGGGCTTGTGTCCATGCTGTTCTGGCGGGTGGAGAGGCGGCTCGTGCGTGGGTCGGGCCTGTCGGCGACGGAGCGGTTCGTGTCCGTGCTGCGCTGGGCTGGTGGGAGAAAGATGGCTTGTGTCTGGGGCCGGTCTGTCGGCCCGGGAACGGCTTGTGTTCGTGCTGTGCCGAGCTCCGGACTGTCGCCCGGGGAGCGGCTCGCGCCTGGGCCGTACCGGGTTGGTCGGCGGAGGAGCGGCTCGTGGCCGGGCCTACTTGTAGCCCGGCCGGGCCTATCAGCCGGGGTGGCTTGTGCTCGAACCCGGCCCGGCCGGTTGGCCGGTGCCTTCCATCCGGCCTTGGTCGGAGGCTCTTCGTGCCTGCTTTGTTCGGGCTTCTTCGGCGCTTTCCTGCCCGGCTCCAGCCGGGATCGGGTCTTCGGCCCATCTCCGGCGCGGTATCTACTCCGCATCTGTACCTGCTTCGGTCCGTCGCCTTAAGCCGGGCTGCCTGCGGTCGGTTTCGGCCTCGGGTTTCGGCGTGGTCGTCGCGGCCGGGTCCGCCCGGATTCGTTTCCCGGACCGTCTATCCGTCTATCCGTCTTGAGTGATCGATGAAGCATCGTCATCCCGCCGGGCGCGCCGGTGGGGATGGCGGTGGCCCCCGGGGCGCACGTGGTGACATTGCGGGATGTCCGGTGCGTCCCGGGTGGGCCGGCCTCAATCACCGGAGCGGCCGGTCCGGCCGCGGGTCCCGTCGAGATTCTCTGCCCAACCGGCGGGACCCGCAGGCCGCTACCACCTGAACTCGGTGTCCGCGAGGCCGGGAAAGCGAAGATCTTCACGATCACCCGATGCGATCGCCGTAGGGCGGCACCTGCGGCGGGGCGGCCGTTTCGCAGGGGGAGGGAAGCGGCATCTGCGGCGGGGCGGCGGTTTCGCTGGGGCAGCCTGGTTCGCTCGTCGCTCGTCGGCTGAGGGCGACGGGTCGACGTCTCGCCGCCGGCGGCGGCTTTCACCCGCGTTGGTGGCAGTCGGCCGTCATTGCGGTGGGAGCCGCCGCCGGTCTCTTCGGTTCGCGCGGAGGTCCGTCGCGCGCGGCGAACGCTCGCGCGTATCGGCGTGCGCCAGGCGACAGCCGCCTGTACGGCGCCCGGGAGGGAGACGGCCGCCTGTGGCGGGGCGGCCGTTAGCTGGGGAGAGGGCGGCAGGGCGGCGGTCTCGCTGGGGGAGGGAGGCGGCATCTGCGGCGGAGCGGCTGTTTCGGTGCGGGGAGGGAGGCCGTGTCTGCGGCAGGGCAGCTGTTTCGTTGGGGAGGAGGGAGGCAGTGCCTGCGGCAGGGCGGTGGTTTCGCTGGAGGGAGGCAGTGCTGCGGCAGGGCGGCCGTTTTGCTGGGGGAGGGAGGCAGTGCCTGCGGCAGGGCGGCGGTGTCGCCGCGGGGGAAAAGGCGGCCTGCGGCGGGGTGGCTGTTTCGCGGCGGGAAGGGAACCGCGGGGGAACGGGCGGTGGGGCGAGCGTTCTTAGAGCCGCTGTCGGCTTCTCAAGCCCGTGGGCGAGTCCGACAACGTGGTCGGGTGAGCGCGCGGGGAGGACGGCGTACGGCCGGTTCGCGGGAGTGCTCGCGGAGGGCCGACCGAGCTCTATCCGGTGTCGCTCTATCCAGCGTCGGCATGACCGATGGTCAGGAGCCCCGGAGACGGGTGGTGCGACGCCCGGGCCGGGGTCGCCGGTGGAGGAACGGCAGTGAGGTGACGTGGCCGTACGGGCGCGGGCGAAGCCCGGCCGATTGAGGGCATGGGGCAGCGCGGCCCCTCCGATGCGGTGCGGTGATCGGACGGGATCACCGCACCACCTCGGGGGGTACGGCTCAGAAAGCTTCCACGGCGCGGCGTGCCTCAGGGTCGAGGACGCCCCAGCCGATGAGTTCCTCAGTCAGTTCGGTCGGTGACTTGTCATAGATCACCGCCAGAGATCGCAAATCTTCCTGCCGGATGGACAGGACCTTTCCGTTGTAGTCGCCCCGCTGGCTTTGGATCGTCGCGGCGTAGCGGGCGAGTGGACCGGCCTTGTCCTTCGGAAGCTGCTGGAGTCGCTCAAGGTCGATCACAAGTTTCGGGGTCGGGCCGAGCGGACTCGGTGCGGCCCCGCCGGGGAGCAACTCAGAGACGGGCACGCCATAGAACTCGGCGAGCTCGGACAGCTTCTGAACGGTGACGGCGCGGTCGCCCCGCTCGTACGAACCCACGACGACGGCCTTCCAGCGGCCACGTGATTTCTCCTCCACACCGTGCAGGGACAGGCCCTGCTGGGTGCGGATGGCGCGAAGCCTCGCGCCGAGAGCCTTTGCGTATTCAGACGGCATCGTTGCGGCCCCCAGGCTCACTTTCTCGTCGTCGACGTGACCCGGGAGGGGACCAAGGGGCGGATGTGCCCCTGCCTCCACGAGAACGCGTGCGTCATGAGGCGCACTGTCAACCGGCCGGGGCCGGCTGCCCGAGGGGTCCATCTCCTGGGATGGTTACGGACAGTGACGGTAAAACGGGTACGCCTCCAGGTCAAGCCGATTGGAAAAAAGCGGTCGAATCCGTCATCGCGCTTCTGGCGCGAACCTCGGCCGTCGAAGCGGCGAAAACCCTTGCCGGGTAAGGCTTTCCGTGACTGTCAGGGCCGACACCGTACCGTCTCTGCCTGGGCAAACGCCATGCCACCAGGTGGCGGTGCGTCGGCAACGGGCTGCTACCGTGAAAAGGCCGATCCTTTAAGGCCCGTCCAGTGAGGCGGGAAAGGAGGTTTGACGGTGAGTGCTGCCTCTGTGCCTCCGCACAGGCCCTCTCCCAATGGTGACATGAGTCACAAATCAGTACTCGAAGCGCCGGACATTCGCCGCGCCCTCACCCGAATCGCCCACGAGATCCTCGAACGCACCAAAGGCGGCGAGGACATCGTTCTCCTCGGAATCCCGACACGAGGCGTGACTCTCGCCGAGCGCCTCGCCCGGCGGATCGAAGAGGTGGAGGGGCGCCCGGTCCCGCAGGGTTCCCTCGACGTGACCATGTACCGCGACGATCTCCGCCTGCGGCCGGCCCGTGCCCTCGGGCGTACCGAACTGCCGCCCGAAGGCGTGGACGACCGCGTCGTGGTGCTCATCGACGACGTTCTGTACTCCGGCCGCACCGTGCGTGCGGCCCTCGACGCCCTGAACGACCTCGGCCGCCCGCGAGCGGTCCAGCTCGCCACGCTGGTCGACCGCGGCCACCGTGAGCTCCCCATCCGCGCCGACTACGTCGGGAAGAACCTGCCGACGAGCGCGAAGGAGACCGTGCGGGTGCTGGTCGAGGAGGTGGACGGCCGCGACGCCGTCCTGTTGGAGGCCGGCAAGTGAAACAGCATCTGATCTCCGCGGCCGATCTGACCAAGGACGACGCCCTGCTGATCCTCGACACCGCGGAGGAACTCGCGAGCATCGCCGATCGGCCCATCAAGAAACTGCCCACGCTCCGCGGCCGTACGGTCGTCAACCTCTTCTTCGAGGACTCGACGAGGACCCGGATCTCCTTCGAGGCGGCCGCCAAGCGTCTGTCCGCGGACGTGATCAACTTCTCCGCCAAGGGGTCGAGCGTGTCCAAGGGCGAGAGCCTGAAGGACACCGCGCTGACGCTCGAGGCGATGGGCGCCGACGGCGTCGTGATCCGGCACAGCGCCTCCGGAGCGCCGCACCGCCTCGCCAACTGGGTCCGCGGCAGCGTCGTCAACGCCGGCGACGGCACGCACGAGCACCCGACCCAGGCCCTGCTCGACGCGTACACGATGAGGCGCCGGCTCGGCGACCTCGACGGCCGGCGGGTCACGATCGTCGGCGACATCCTCCACAGCCGCGTGGCGCGCTCCAACGTCCTGCTGCTGAACTCCCTCGGCGCCCAGGTCACCCTGGTCGCGCCGCCCACGCTGTTCCCGGTCGCGGTCGACACGTGGCCGTGCGAGATCGCCTACGACTTCGACGCGGTCCTGCCCAAGAGCGACGTCGTCATGATGCTGCGGGTGCAGCAGGAGCGGATGAACGCCGCCTACTTCCCGACCGTGCGGGAGTACAGCAGAAGGTACGGGCTGGACGCCCGGCGCATGGCCGCGCTGCCGGAGCACGCGCTCGTCATGCACCCCGGCCCGATGAACCGCGGCGTCGAGATCGCCGCGGAGGTGGCCGACTCCACGCGCTCGACCATCGTCGAGCAGGTCGCCAACGGCGTGACCGTGCGCATGGCCGTCCTCTACCTCCTCCTCGGCGGCTCCGAGCCCGCGATCGGCAACACCAGAACGGAAGGCGAATGACGTACCTGATCAAGGGCGCCCGCATTCTCGGCGGCGAGGCGCGGGACATCCGCATGCAAGACGGCGTCATCGCCGAGATCGGCACGGGCCTGGACACCAAGGGCGCTGAGACGGTCGACGCGGACGGCCTCATCGCCCTGCCCGGCCTCGTCGACCTGCACACCCATCTGCGTGAGCCCGGCCGCGAGGACGCCGAGACCGTCGAGTCCGGCACGCGGGCCGCGGCGGCGGGCGGGTTCACCGCCGTGCACGCCATGGCCAACACCGAACCCGTCGCCGACACGGCCGGCGTGGTCGAGCAGGTCTGGCGCCTCGGCCGCGAGGCCGGGCACTGCGACGTGCACCCGGTCGGCGCGGTCACCCGCGGCATCGAGGGCCGTCAGCTCGCCGAGCTCGGCGCCATGGCCGACTCCGCCGCGCACGTACGGGTCTTCTCCGACGACGGCCACTGCGTCGACGACGCGGTCCTGATGCGCCGGGCGCTGGAGTACGTCAAGGCCTTCGACGGCGTCGTCGCCCAGCACGCGCAGGAGCCGCGCCTGACCGAGCACGCGCAGATGAACGAGGGGGAGGTCTCCGGGCGCCTCGGCCTGGCCGGCTGGCCGGCCGTGGCCGAAGAGGCGATCATCTCCCGCGACTGCCTGCTCGCCGCCCACGTCGGATCCCGCCTGCACGTCTGCCACGTCTCCACGGCCGGCTCGGTGGAGATCATCCGGTGGGCGAAGAGCAAGGGCTGGCAGGTCACCGCCGAGGTGACGCCGCACCACCTGCTGCTCACCGACGAGCTCGCCGAGACCTACGACCCGATCTACAAGGTCAACCCGCCGCTCCGTACGAAGGCCGACGTCGAGGCGCTGCGCGAGGCGCTGGCCGACGGCACGATCGACTGCGTCGCGACCGACCACGCGCCGCACCCGGTCGAGGCCAAGGAGACCGAGTGGGCGCCCGCCGCGATGGGCATGATCGGGCTCGAGACGGCCCTGTCGGTCGCGCAGACGGCCATGGTCGACACCGGGCTGCTCGATTGGGCCGGCCTGGCCGACCGCATGTCCGTACGCCCGGCGCGCATCGGCCGCCTCGCCGGTCAGGGGCACCTGCCCGCTCCGGGAGCGCCGGCCAACATCACCCTGTACGACCCCGGCGTGCGCAGGGTGGTCGACCCGGCGGCCTCGGTGTCCAAGAGCCGCAACACGCCGTTCGCCGGGCTCGAACTGCCCGGCCGCGTCCACGCGACGTTCCTGCGCGGGCGTCCGACCGTTCTGGAGGGCAAGGTCGCATGAGCGAGCGAAGCGAGCGAGTCAGCAGGCACGTGGCTCTGGTCACTCCCCGGACGAAGGAAGATTCATGAAGCAGGCGTTGCTCGTCCTGGAGGACGGGCGCACCTTTCAGGGCACCGCGTACGGAGCCGAGGGCGAGGCGTTCGGCGAGGTGGTCTTCAACACCGGCATGACCGGCTACCAGGAGACCCTCACCGACCCCTCCTACGCCCGGCAGATCGTCGCCATGACGGCTCCGCACATCGGCAACACCGGCGTCAACGACGAGGACCCCGAGTCGGGGCGGATCCAGGTCGCCGGGTACGTCGTGCGCGAGCCCTCGCGCATCACCTCGAACTGGCGGGCGCGGCGGTCCCTGGAGGACGAACTGCGCGCGTACGGCGTGGTCGGCATCGCCGTGCAGGGCACCCGGGCGCTCACGCGTCACCTGCGCGACCGCGGCGCCATGCGGGCCGGCATCAGCACCGAGGAGGCCGAGCCCGCCGCGCTCCTGGAGCGGGTCCTGGCGAGCCCCGACATGATCGGCGCCGACCTGGCCCGCGTCGTGTCCACTCCCGAGCCCTACGTCGTACGGCCCGACGGCGAGGTACGTCACCGGGTCGCCGCCGTCGACCTGGGGATCAAGACGATGACCCCGCGCCGCATGGCCGAACACGGCTGCGAGGTGCACGTCCTGCCCGCGACGGCGACCGCCGAGGAGATCCTCGCGCTGGAGCCGGACGGGGTCTTCTACAGCAACGGGCCCGGCGACCCGGCCGCGTGCGGCTACGCGGTCGACTCGATGAAGGGCGTGCTGGAGGAGGGCCGGCCGGTGTTCGGCATCTGCCTGGGCAACCAGATGCTCGGCCGCGCCCTCGGCCTGGACACCTACAAGCTGCGATTCGGCCACCGCGGGGTCAACCAGCCCGTGCAGGACCGCGCGACCGGCCGGGTCCACATCACGAGCCACAACCACGGCTTCGCCGTCGAGGCGCCCCTCGACGGGCCGTTCGCGACCCCGTTCGGCCGCGCCGAGGTCACCCACGTCGACCTGAACGACGGCGTCGTCGAGGGGCTGCGGCTGCTCGACCGTCCCGCGTTCAGCGTCCAGTACCACCCCGAGGCCGCCCCCGGTCCGCACGACGCCACCGGCCTTTTCGAGACCTTCTGCGAGCTGATGAGGAAATGAGCGACGTTTCCAGCCACGAGGCCGACCACGCGTCCGACGCCGGGTCGCACGGCCACATTCCGGTCGACCCCAATGACGCGGTCCTGCGCGCGAAGGCGCCCAGCCCGCGCGCGCTCCTCGCCGCCGCCGTCGCGGCACTGCTGACCGTGGCCGTTCTGGCCGTCGCCGCGATCGCGTCCGCGCAGGGGGTCTGATGCCGCGCCGTACCGACATCGAGTCCGTCCTCGTCATCGGCTCCGGCCCGATCGTGATCGGCCAGGCCGCCGAGTTCGACTACTCCGGCACCCAGGCGTGCCGGATCCTCAAGGCCGAGGGGCTCCGCGTCGCCCTGGTCAACAGCAACCCCGCGACGATCATGACCGACCCGGAGATCGCCGACGCGACGTACGTCGAGCCGATCACGCCCGCGACGGTCGAGCAGGTCATCGCCAAGGAGCGCCCCGACGCGCTGCTGCCCACGCTGGGCGGCCAGACCGCGCTCAACACCGCGATCGCGCTGCACGAGTCCGGCGCCCTGGACAAGTACGGCGTCGAGCTGATCGGCGCGAACGTCGACGCCATCCAGGCGGGGGAGAACCGCGAGCGCTTCAAGCAGATCGTCGCCGACATCGGCGCCGAGTCCGCGCGCAGCGTCATCTGCCACAGCATGGACGACTGCCTCGCCGCCGCCGAGACGCTCGGCTACCCGATGGTGGTGCGGCCCTCGTTCACCATGGGCGGCGCCGGATCCGGCATGGCCTACGACGAGGAGGGCCTGCGTCGCATCGCCGGCGCGGGCCTGGCCGCCAGCCCGACCACCGAGGTGCTCCTGGAGGAGTCCATCCTCGGCTGGAAGGAGTACGAGCTGGAGCTGATGCGCGACAAGCACGACAACGTCGTGGTCGTGTGCTCCATCGAGAACGTCGACCCGATGGGCGTGCACACCGGCGACTCGATCACCGTCGCGCCGGCCATGACGCTCACCGACCGCGAGTACCAGCGGATGCGCGACGTCGGCATCGCCGTGATCCGCGCCGTCGGCGTCGACACCGGCGGCTGCAACATCCAGTTCGCGATCGACCCGCGGACCGGCCGCATGATCGTGATCGAGATGAACCCGCGCGTCTCGCGGTCCAGCGCGCTCGCCTCCAAGGCCACGGGCTTCCCGATCGCCAAGATCGCCGCCCGGCTCGCGGTGGGGTACTCCCTGGACGAGATCCGCAACGACATCACCCGCGAGACCCCGGCGAGCTTCGAGCCCAGCCTGGACTACGTCGTGGTGAAGGCGCCGCGGTTCGCCTTCGAGAAGTTCCCCGGCGCCGACGAGACCCTGACGACCCACATGAAGTCCGTCGGGGAGGCCATGGCGATCGGCCGGTCCTTCCCCGAGGCGCTGCAGAAGGCCCTGCGGTCCCTCGAACGGTCCGGGGCGTCGTTCTCCTGGGCCCCGGGGCCGGAGACGCTGCCGGCGGACGAGCGCGCCGCGCTCAAGGACGACCTGCTCCAGCGGGCCTCCCGGCCCCACGACGGCCGGCTGCGCGCGGCGCAGCAGGCGATGCGGGCCGGCGCCACGATCGAGGAGGTGTACGAGGCGACCGCGATCGACCCGTGGTTCCTCGACCAGATCGCCGCGCTGGAGGAGATCGCCGCGACGCTCACCGGCGAGCAGCTCGAACCCGAGGCGCTCCGCGAGGCGAAGCGGCACGGGTTCTCCGACGCCCAGATCGCCGAGATCCGCGGCGTGTCCGCCGAGCTGATCCGCGGGCTGCGACACGCCCTCGGCGTCCGGCCGGTCTACCTGACCGTCGACACGTGCGCCGCGGAGTTCGCCGCCGAGACGCCGTACCTGTACTCCACCTACGACGAGGAGACCGAGGTCCCGCCGGGCGAGAAGCCCAAGGTGATCATCCTCGGCAGCGGGCCGAACCGCATCGGCCAGGGCATCGAGTTCGACTACAGCTGCGTGCACGCGTCCTTCACGCTCGCCGAGGCGGGCTATGAGACCGTGATGGTCAACTGCAACCCCGAGACCGTCTCGACCGACTACGACACCTCCGGGCGGCTCTACTTCGAGCCGCTCACCCTGGAGGACGTCCTGGAGGCACGCCGAGCAGGAGACCGGCGAGGTCGCCGGGGTGATCGTGCAGCTCGGCGGGCAGACGCCGCTCGGCCTCGCGCAGCGCCTCAAGGACGCCGGCGTGCCCGTCGTCGGCACCTCGCCCGAGAGCATCCACCTCGCCGAGGAGCGCGGCGCGTTCGGCCGCGTCCTCGAACGCGCCGGGCTGCCCGCGCCCAAGCACGGCACCGCCACGACGTACGAGGAGGCCGCGGGGATCGCCGGCGAGATCGGCTACCCGGTCCTCGTCCGGCCCTCCTACGTCCTCGGCGGACGCGGCATGGAGATCGTCTATGACGAGGACACCCTGCGGTCCTACATCGACCGGGCCACGGGCGGCGGCGGCCAGTGGAGCCCCGAACACCCCGTGCTGGTGGACCGGTTCCTCGACGACGCGATCGAGATCGACGTCGACGCGCTCTACGACGGCACCGACCTGTACCTCGGCGGCGTCATGGAGCACATCGAGGAGGCCGGCATCCACTCCGGCGACTCCGCCTGCGCACTGCCGCCGATCACGCTCGGGCACGAGGACATCTCCCGCATCCGGTCCTCCACCGAGGCCCTCGCCCGGGAGATCGGCGTCCGCGGCCTGATCAACGTGCAGTACGCCCTCGCCGCCGGCGTCCTCTACGTCCTGGAGGCCAACCCCCGGGCCTCTCGTACGGTGCCGTTCGTCTCCAAGGCGACCGCGGTGCCGCTCGCCAAGGCCGCCGCCCGCGTCATGCTGGGCACGCCGATCGCCCGGCTGCGCGCCGACGGGCTGCTTCCCGCGACCGGCGACGGGGGAGACCTGCCCCTCGACGCGCCCATCGCGGTCAAGGAGGCGGTGCTGCCCTTCGACCGGTTCCGCACCCCCGAGGGGCTCGGCGTCGATACGATCCTCGGCCCGGAGATGCGTTCGACGGGGGAGGTCATGGGGATCGACGCCGACTTCGGCACGGCGTACGCCAAGTCGCAGGCCGCGGCGTACGGCTCGCTGCCGACCAAGGGACGTGCCTTCGTCTCCGTGGCCAACCGGGACAAACGAGCCATGATCTTCCCGGTCAAACGCCTCGCTGACCTAGGTTTTGAGATTCTCGCAACCGAGGGCACGGCCGAAGTCCTGCGGCGCAACGGCGTCCATGCCAAGATCGTTCGCAAGCACAGTGCCGGATCCGGGCCCGACGGCGAGCCGACGATCGTGCGGCGCATCCTCGACGGCGAGGTCGACCTCATCGTCAACACCCCGTTCGGCAGCCCGGGACAGTCCGGTCCGCGACTCGACGGATACGAGATCCGCACCGCGGCGGTGCTTCGCGGCGTTCCGTGCCTCACCACGGTGCAGGCGCTCAGCGCCGCGGTCCAGGGCATCGAGGCGATCACCGCCGGCAACGTCGGCGTGCGGTCGCTGCAGGAGCACGCGGAGCATCTCAGGGGGAGCCGTTGAGCGGAGGAGGCGAGTGACGGACTCGTCGCCGGTGCAGGTGCCGGGAACCGTGCTCACCACGCGGCGGGTCGGGGCGTACCAGACGATGACCTTCGTCGCCCCGGGCGTCGCCGAGCGTTTCCGGCCCGGCCAGTTCGTCGCCCTCGCGGTCGGCGGTGAACAGTCCAGCATGCTGCTGCGACGCTGCTTCGCCGTCCGCGAGGTCAAGCCGGACTTCGGTGGCACCGTCGAGATCGTCTTCACGGTCCGCGGCAAGGGCACGCAGTGGCTCGCCGGGCTGCGCCCGCGCGACATCGTCGATGTCGCCGGGCCGCTCGGCCGGCCGTTCCCGCTGCCGCGCGACCCGGTGACCTGCATTCTGCTGGGCGTCGGACACGCCAGCGCGGCGCTGTTCCCGCTCGCCGCCGTGCTCCGCCAGCGCGACTGCCCGCTGCACTTCGTCCTCGGCGGAGCCGGTACGGACGAGGTGCACGGCGCGCGCGGCGCCCG
>NZ_JBHLZP010000324.1:0-9397 GCF_042429965.1 Actinoallomurus acaciae | reverse complement strand
GCCCTCGGCCACGCGTTGCGCCGTGAGTGGTGGCCCCTCGGGCTCGTCTGCCTGGCCGCCGGCGGACGCAGCCGCGCCGCCCGCGCCGGCGCCACCGCCATGCTCGCCCCGATCGCGCTCGAATGGATCAGGCATCGCCCCGCGCTCGACCCGGTCCGCTACACGGCCCTCAGACTCACCGAAGACCTGGCCTACGGCTCCGGGGTCACCCGCTCCGCCTGGACGCACCGATCCCTGGCCCCGCTCCTGCCACGCGTCCGCCTGCCGCTCCCCAGCAGATCGTCGCCGACCGGCATCCGCATGCCGGTTCCGGCGCCATGGCGGAGGACGGGTCCCGCCGGCACGGACGGCCGGATGGTCAGACGTCGAGGCCGCCGCGCTTGACGAGCTGGCGGACGATCACATTGCGCTGGATCTCGTTGGTCCCCTCGCCGACGATCATCAAAGGCGCGTCGCGGAAGTAGCGCTCGACGTCGAACTCGGTGGAGTAGCCGTACCCGCCGTGGATGCGAACGGCGTCGAGGGCGATCCGCATGGCGGTCTCGGAGGCGAACAGCTTGGCCATGCCCGCCTCCATGTCCACCCGCCGGCCGGCGTCGGCCTCGCGCGCGGCGTGGAGCGTGAGCTGACGGGCGGCCGAAAGAGAGGTGGCCATGTCCGCGAGGTAGTTGCCGATCGACTGGTGCTGCCAGATCGGCCTGCCGAAGCTCTCGCGCTCCTGGGCGTAGGCGAGTGAGTCCTCCAGCGCCGCCCGGCCCACGCCCAGAGCGCGGGCCGCGACCTGGAGCCTGCCGGTCTCCAGGCCCTTCATCATCTGGGCGAACCCGTTGCCCTCGGTCTCCCCGAGCAGTGAATCGGCGCTCGCGCGGTGGTCGTCGAAGGACAGCTCACAGCTCTCGACGCCCTTGTAGCCCAGCTTGGGCAGGTCGCGGGAGACGGTGAGGCCGGGGCCGTGCTCGACGAGGAGGATCGAGATGCCTTTGTGCGCGGGCTCGGCGTCCGGGTCGGTCTTGCAGAGCAGGGCGATCAGGCGCGACCGCCGGGAGTTGGTGATCCAGGTCTTGGCCCCGTTGATCACGTAGTCGTCCCCGTCGCGGCGCGCGACGGTGCGCATGGCCTGCAGGTCCGAACCGCCGGCCGGTTCGGTCAGGGCCATGGTCGCCCGGATCTCGCCGGTGGCCATCTTCGGCAGATAGCGGCGCTTCTGCTGTTCGGTGCCGAAGTGCAGCAGCAGTTTGGCCACGACGGTGTGGCCGCCCATCGCACCCGCCAGGCTCATCCAGCCGCGCGCCAGCTCCTCGGTGATGAGCACGTAGCACGAGGTGGAGACGGGGGTGCCGCCGTACTCCTCGGGGACGGCCAGGCCGAAGATGCCGAGCTCCTTCATCCGCTCGATCAGGGCCTCGGGGTAGGTGTTCGCGTGTTCGAGCTCCTGGACGACCGGCCTGACGTCCTTGTCGACGAAGTCGCGCACGATGCCGACGATGAACCGCTCGTCCTCCGAAAGCATGTCGAAAGTGCTCACGCTGGTCCTCTCCCGATGCGACGGCAGTTCCATCATGCGCGCCGGCCGAACGCGGCGGGCGGCCGGGCCGTGCGCGGCGATCGTCATCGGCGCGGCACAAGTGTGCGCGAGATGGCGAGGACCGGTGCGCATCGTGGCGAGTGCGCCCGGTGGTGCGCCGTTAGCCTTGCCGCGCATCCCACTCCTTCAGCAAGGCCGATCCGCAGACCAGTGACTCAGCGTTCCCGTCGTCCAGTCGCCATGGCGCTCGCCCGCGTTCGGCCCGTCGTGGCGACGTCGCCTGCCCTCGCCGCCAGGACGTTCCCGGCCCGCGCGGTGAACCGATGACGGCCGGGGAACGGCGCCGGCTCCGGGTCCTGATCACCGAGGACACGCGCCTGCGAAGGAGCACTCTGGCCGCCCTCGTCCAGCAGGAGGACGGGGTCCAGCTCGTCGCGCAGGTCACGACGGGGCGAGCGGTACTCGCCGCCGCGGCCAGACACTGCCCCGACGTCGCGGTGCTCGACATCGACCTGCTCGGCGTCGACGGGCTGAGCGTGCTCGAAGAGCTCCACACGCTGCTCCCGCGCTGCAAGGTCATCATCGTCACGGGCGTCATACGCCCCGGGCATCTTCGGCGCGCCATCGCGGCGAACGTCAGCGGACTGATCGTCAAAGACGTTCCCGGCAGGCAGTTGCTCGACGCGATCGGTCAGGCCGGCGCCGGCGCCCGCGTGATGGCGCCCCAGCTCGCCATGGCCGCGCTCGACGCCGAACCCAGCCCCCTCTCGTCCCGGGAGACCGAGATCCTCCAGCGGTACGCGGGCGGGTACGAGATCCGGGAGATCGCCGCGCACGTGTGCCTGTCGGGCGGCACCGTGCGCAACTACCTCGCCTCCGCCACCGTCAAGCTCGGCGCCCGCAACCGCGCCCACGCGGTCCGGATCGCCACCGAGGCCGGCTGGCTCTGAGCCGTACGAGTGCGGCGCGGCCGAGGGAGGCCATCCGCCCGAGAAGCATATGACCTGCGATTTTGCTAGAACTGCAACGCGATTGGCGGTGGTCGTCCCGTACGTCGGATGATGCAGCCCGGCGTGCACCCGACGCAGGTTCTGGAGGTTCGATGTCGCAGCCCGCTCCGGCCGGGGAGATCACCCACCGTCTGGTCCGGTCCTCCGCTGGACGCGTCCATCTCGTGGAGCAGGGCACCGGGCCGCTCGTGCTGCTGGTGCACGGCTTTCCCGAGTTCTGGTACTCCTGGCGCCACCAGCTTCCCGTACTGGCCGCGGCCGGCTACCGGGCCGTCGCGATCGACGTTCGCGGCTACGGCCGTTCCTCCAAACCCGAGGACGTGGCCGCGTACCGGATGCTGGAACTGGTCGAGGACAACGTCGCCGTGGTGCGCGCGCTGGGCGAGCGGCAAGCGGTGATCGTGGGCCACGACTGGGGCTCGGTCATCGCCGCCGACTCCGCCCTCATCCGGCCCGACGTCTTCCGCGCGGTCGGGCTGCTGAGCGTGCCCTTCGCCCCCCACGGCGGGCCACGGCCCAGCGAGGTCTTCGCCCGGATGGGCGGAGACGAGGAGTTCTACGTCGGCTACTTCCAGGAGCCGGGGCGGGCCGAGGCCGAGATCGAACCGGACGTCCGCGGCTGGCTCGCCGGCGTCTACGCCGCCCTGTCCGCCGACACCATGCCGCCCGCCGGCGCCCCGGACCCGCACTTCGTGTCCCGGGACGGGACGCTGCGCGACCGGTTCCCCACCGGCCGGCGGCCCGCCTGGCTCAGCGAGGCCGACCTCGACGTCTACGCGTCGGAGTTCGAACGAACGGGGCTGAGCGGCGCGCTGAGCCGCTACCGGAACATGGACCGGGACTGGGCGGACCTCGCCGGCTACGGTGGCTCCCCCATCACCCAGCCGTCCGTGTTCGCCGGCGGCGCGCTGGACGCCTCCACGATGTGGATGGCCGACGCGATCGAGGCCTACCCCACCACGCTGCCGGGCCTGACCTCCTCACACCTGCTCGACGGGTGCGGCCACTGGATTCAGCAGGAGCGCCCCGAGGAGGTCAACGCGATCCTGACCGGCTGGCTCGCCTCCCTGCCCGCCTGACGCCGAATCCAGACGGCCGCTCCCGGGTATGGTGCGCGAACCCACCACACCCGGGAGACGTTCGGCTATGGCGCCGTACGGCGGGACTCGGTCACGGCCAGGCCGGTGACGGCCGCGAGCAGCAGCAGCGTGCCGCCGACCGTCGCCGGAGTGAGGCGCTCACCGAGCAGGAGAACGGCGAGCACGGCCGCGCCGACCGGCTCGATCAGCATCACCACCGCCGCGGTGGCCGCCCGTACGGCGGCGGCACCGGCGAAGTACAGCGGGTAGGCGAGTGCCGTCGTGACGGCGGCGACGTACAGCATCAGCAGCACGATCCGCCCGAGGTGGGCGGTGTGCGGCCACAGGCCCTCGCTCCACGCGAAGGGCAGCATGACGGCCGCGCCGACGGCGAACGACCACACGGTGAGGCCGTAGGGGTCCTCTCCCGTGCCATGGCGTCCGGTCCACCGGCCCAGGATGTTGGTCACCGCGTACCCGGCCGCCGAGACCAGCGCCAGGCACACGCCCACCGGCCGGGCCACTCCGTGCCGGTCGCCCAGGACGAGGATCGCGAGGCCGGCCAGCGCGCCGCCGCCCGCCGGCAGGCCGCCGCCGCCGAGGCGTTCGCCCAGGAACACCCACGCGCCGGCGGTTGTGAACACCGGGGCCGCGCCCAGGCAGACGATGGTCCCGACGGCCAGGCCGGTGTCCTGGACGGCGCCGAAGTACGCGGTCTGGAAGACGGCCAGGCCAAGGCCCGTGCCCGTGAGCAGGAGCACGCGCCGTCGTACGGGCTGCGCCCTGCGGGGCAGGGCGCGGGACGGACGTACGGCGCGGGCCGCGACCAGCAGCGCCATGCCGCCGAGGAAGCGCCAGAACGAGACGGCCAGGGGTCCCAGGTCGCTCGACCGGTAGACGATCTCCATGGCGGCGCCGGTCGTCCCCCAGGTGGTGCCGGCGATCGCGAGGCAGGCGAGACCTCGCAGCGCGGGCCGAGATGGTCTTCGGGCAGCAGAAGCCGCCGCGACGGCGGTTTTCGACACGGTTGAATCTCCCGACGGAGCAGATGGTCGTGGACTCCCGTGCGGGCACGACCCGACGGCGCGTCGCCGTTCGCGGGGACGCGCCGGTGTCGTCGGTGGCCCGCCTAAACGGCGGGCGGCGCGAGCGCTGCCATGCCCATACCCTATGGCCCAAGCTTGATCACCTAGGAGGACGTATGACGCCGATTCGGCGAGCCGCCCTCGCGGCCGCGACCGTCGTGACGCTGGTCCCGGCGGTGTCCGGATGCTTCGGGACCGATGATGACGCCAAGGCGTCACAGCCCGCGTCCAAGAGCGGGATCACCGTCGCGAATTCGGCGAAGGTGCTGGCGAAGGCCACCTTCCCGTCGTCGATGGCCCCCGGGGCCACGGTGGACGTCGTGCTCAACGAGCTGAAGGTGGACGGCCGGCTCGCCCGGCTCTCCGTCACGATGACCCCGCATGCGCGCGGGGCCACCGAGCGCCCGACGCCGTACCGGCTGAACAACGAGTCCGGCCTCGGAACGTCGCTCATCGACACGGTCAACCTCAAGCGGTACGTCGTCGTCAAGGACAGCAGCGGGCAGAGTCTGCAGAGCGACGACGTCACGACGAACCTGACCAACGATCAGCCCGGCATGTTGAACTACACCTTCGCCGCGCCTCCCCAGGGCGTGGACCAGGTCGACGTCCAACTCGGTTCGTGGCCGGTCTTCCAGCACGTTCCGGTCGCGCGGTGACCGGCGTGCGACGCGTGGCCCTGGCGGCCGGCGCGCTGGCCTCGGTGTTCGTCGCGGGGAACGCCGCCGCCGAGGACGTCCCGGACGCGAACCTCGCGCAGAGCGTGCACGCCATCGCCGCATCGGACGGCGTACGCGACATCGCGCTCACCGACGCGGTGATCCCGCTGGAGGAGCGGCAGCGGGACGGCGGCCGGACCGTCGTACGGATCTCCTCCGACGTGCTGTTCGACTTCGGCAAGGCCACGCTGACCGACACGGCCAGGCGCCGGATCGACCAGATCGCCGCGGAGGTCACCGGCCCGGTGCGCGTGGCCGGCTTCACCGACGACATCGGCACGCCGGCCGCGAACCTCAAGCTCTCCCGCGCACGCGCCGAGGCCGTACGGACCGAACTCTCCGCACGCGTGAAGTTCCCGGTCGGCGCCACGGGCTACGGCGAGGCACGCCCCGTCGCACCGAACAAGAAGCCGGACGGCACGGACGACCCCACCGGACGCGCCAAGAACCGCCGCGTGGAGATCTCCTACCAGAGCCAGGCCCAGTCGTGATCGCTTCCCCCGATGACATCATGGAATCGTCGGTGGACGACGATCCGCTCGGGGGAAGAGGAATCAGCCATGCTCGATGTCATCGGCGCTGGTTTCGGGCGAACTGGGACCTTGTCGTTGAAGTCGGCATTGGAACGACTCGGATTCGGGCCGTGCCACCACATGGTCGAAATCCTCGAGAATCCCGAGCAGGCCTCGCTGTGGATGCGAGTCGCGCATGAGGAAAACCCCGACTGGGACGCGGTCTACCGCGGATACCGGGCGACCGTCGACTGGCCGGGCGCGCGCTTCTGGCGTCAGCTCACCGACCATTTTCCGCGCGCCAAGGTGATCCTCACGGTGCGCGATCCGCGGCGCTGGTACGAAAGCGCGACCGAAAGTATCTACCAGGCCGCCGTCGGCCCGCCGCCGGCCGACCCGGGCCTGGCCCGGCTGCGGCAGGTCGTGCGCGAGATCCTGTGGGACGGGGTGTTCGACGGCCGCTTCGACGACGCACGACACGCCATCCGGGTGTTCGAGGAGCACAACGAGGCGGTGTGCCGCGAGATCCCCGCCGACCGGCTACTGGTGTTCGAGGTCACTCAGGGCTGGCGGCCGCTGTGCGGGTTCCTCGGCGCGCCCGTGCCGGACGGGCCCTTCCCCCATGGCAACGACCGGCGGTCGTTCGCCGAGTTGAGAAGGCGACTCTCCTCCGGCGGCCGGGACGGGCTTGACTAATTGAGTCGAGTTAGCCTGACTCATTAGGTTTCGTGAAGCCCACATAATCTACTGTCTCGATCGGCATTACGAAATACAAATGTAGCGACACGGCCGATGGCGGCGCCCCATTCAGGAAGGGAAACCAGCCTATTCCGTAACTGCCGATCGAGGCACAACCGTAATTACTCTCTGTGATCGACGGAATAATCGCCGTGCGCATGCCGACCAGTAACGGCAAAAGCGTCATATGCGCACTCGACCGCCGGAACGGAGCGTGTGATGCGGGACATCGTGTCTTCACCGCGGACCGCGACCCGGTACGCCCGGCGCCGGGCGGCCCCGCGAAACCGGCTGACCGCCCTGCTCCCCGGGCGAGCGGACTGGGCCGCGATGCGGCGTCACCCGCGCCGGGACGTGCTGGCCGGGCTGTCGGTCGCGGTCGTGGCGCTGCCGCTCGCGCTGGCCTACGGGGCGAGTTCGGGCCTCGGCGCCCAGGCGGGGCTGGCCACCGCGGTCGTGGCCGGAGCGCTGGCGGCCATCTTCGGCGGCGGTGCGCTCCAGGTCTCCGGGCCGACCGGAGTGATGACCGTGGTGCTCGTCCCGATCATCCGCCACCACGGCGTGGAGGGCGCCCTGCTCGCCGGGATGATGGCGGGCGTCCTGCTCATCCTGGCGGCGCTGGCGCGACTGGGCCGGTACGCGCGCTGCGTCCCGGCCTCGGTCGTGGAGGGGTTCGCGGTCGGAGTGGCCGTCGTGATCGCCCTGCAGCAGGTCCCGGCCGCACTCGGGTTCGACCCGCGGCACGGGGAGAAGGTGTGGCGCGCCGCCGCCGGGACCGTCGCCGACTACGCGAGAGACGTACGGCCGGCGCCCCTGCTGATGGCGGCGGCGGTGGCCGCGGCGATGATGGTCGGCAGCCGGCGCCTGCCGAAGTTCCCGGTCGCCCTGGTCGCCATCGCGGCGGCGACGCTGGTCGCCCAGTGCCTGCCCCTGCACCTCCAGCGGATCGGCGAGGTGCCCGCCGGCCTGCCCACCCCGTCGCTGCACTTCCTCGACCTCGGCGTCGCGGTGACCCTCCTGCCGTCCGCGCTGGCGATCGCCGTGCTGGCCGCCCTGGAGGGGCTGCTGTCGGCGGCGGTCGTGGACGCGCTGGGCGCCGGAAAGCGGAGCGACCCGGACCGGGAGCTGTTCGGGCAGGGCCTGGCCAACCTCGCGGTGCCCCTCGTCGGCGGCGTTCCCGCGACGGCGACCCTGGCCCGTACGGCGGTCAACGTCCGATGCGGCGCGACGTCCCGGCTCGCCTCCCTCACCCACGCCCTCGCGCTCGCCGCGATCGCCTTCGCGGCCGGCGGCCTGGTCTCGGCGATCCCCCGCGCCGCGCTGGCGGGGCTGATGCTCGGCGCGGCCGCACGCATGATCAAGATCAGCTCGTTGACCTCCATCGTGCGTACGAGTCTCAGCGACGCTCTGATCGTGGTGTTCACGCTGGTCATCACGGTGATGGTGAACCTCATCGCGGCGGTCGCCGCCGGAGTGGTCATCGCGACCGTGGTGACCGTGGCCGCGCTCGCCCGCAGCGGGCGCATCGAGGCGATGCCCCTGGAGCCGCAGGGAGACGGCGGGAACGGAGACGCGGCCGGCCATGGGCGTGCGGCCGCCGGCGACATCGGCCTCTACCGGCTGGAGGGCCCCTGGTTCTTCGCCGCCACTCACCGGCTCCTCCAGGGCCTGAGCCAGGTGAGCGGACGGCGGGTGGTGATCTTCAGCATGGCCGGCGTCTCGGCGCTGGACCTGACGGCGGCTCGCGTACTCGGTGAGACGATCACGCAGCTGCGCAGTCGCGGCGTGACCGTGCTGCTGGCCGGGGTCCACCCCCGCCATCACCGGCTCATCGCCCACGCGACCGACGACGCGCACCTTCCGCCCGCCGATCTGCTCCACCCGAACCCCGCCGCCGCCCTGGTCCACGCGCGCTCGCTCATCGCCACCGTGGACCCGCCGCCCCCGCGCGAGTACCGGGCATGACTCGACGCGGTCCGCAATGAGCGGCCGGGGCAAGGCCTTCTTGCCCCGGCCGCACCGTCGTCGCCCCGTTCCGCCAGTGTCACTATGTGTCATCAAGTGCCTATGTTGCGTAATGTCCTTCTCTTACAGAACTAACTTGCGGGGGTGGGGACATGCCGGTCTTGGGCGCGCTGCGTACGGAGGCCTCCCGGCCTCGGGCCGTACGCGAGCACCGGCACGCCGGGTGGCTCGCGGCGACGACGGTGTGCGCGGGGACGTTCCTCGGCCGATGCGACGCCGGCATCGTCGCGTTCTCGCTGCCCGCGCTGCGGCGGCACTTCGACGTGTCTTCGGCCATGGTCCAGTGGGTGTCGCTCGGCCCGTTGCTGGCCATGGTCGCGGCGGCGGCCCCGGCGACCCGGATGGCCGACGCGGTCGGCCACAAGCTGACCTGGACGTACGGACTCGTGGTCGTCGCGGCGGCGTCGGCGGGATGCGGGCTGGCGCCCTCGCTGGGGGTGCTCATCGCACTCCGCGTGGCGCAGGCGGTGGGCGCGGCCATGGTCCAGGCCGGCGGCCTCGCCCTGCTGAGCACCGGCGTCGTCCCAGGAAGACCGCGTGCCGCAGTCGGCTTACTCCGCGCGGCGCCGCTCCTCGGCCTGGAGGCGGGCCTGACCGCGGGCGGCCTGATCGTCGCCTCGGCGGGATGGCGCTGGGTGTTCCTGGTCAACGTTCCGGCCGGGTGCGCCGGCGCGGTGGCCGGGCGCTACCTGCTCCCCCGGACC
>NZ_JBHLZP010000323.1:0-9421 GCF_042429965.1 Actinoallomurus acaciae | reverse complement strand
GCGGAGCGCCTGCAACAGCCCGGCCGGCAGGCCTTCGGGCCGGAAGCCGCCGCGATGGGTGCGGCGGCGCCGGATCTGGTCATACATCCGGTTCTCGTCCTCGCCGGGCGGCTCGGCCGGTCCCAGCGTCACGTCGGCGATCAGCCCGGGGCGCTCCGGGTCGGAGGCCATCCGCACCCGCGGACCGCGGCCGAGGCGGCGGACCGCGAGGCGGAGCGTGCACAGCGCCGCACCGCAGCTGATCAGCATCTCCCGGCCCTCCGGGTCCGCCACGTTCAGCCGGCGGTCGGGGTCGGCGTGCAGGGTCACCGTCGAGCCTCGCGTGCCGAACCACCAGGGCTGGGTGTTGTGCACCGACGGCGCCCACCCCGCGGCGTCGACGAGGAAGTGCGCGGTGTCCTGTTCGGACATGGCATCGGCGGTGTTCACGATTCCTCCTGCCGGGGCTCGGAGCGCACCACGGCCACGGGGCAGTGCGCGGAGTGCAGCACGGCGTGACTCACCGAGCCGAGCAGCAGGCCGGGAAAGCCTCCGCGCCCACGCGAGCCGACCACGAGAAGGTCGGACCGCGCCGAGGCGCCGGCCAGGATCCGGGCCGGACGGCCGTGCACCGCCTCGCAGCACACCTCCACGTCCGGGAACTCGGCCCGCCACGCCGCCATGGACGCGCCGAGCGCGCGTCCCTCCTCCTCGTCGACGACGGCCGGGTCGTAGACCAGCGGCTGCATGTCGCCCGGTCCCCCCGAGCCGGGGTGCGACCAGGCGTGGATCGCGTGGAGGCGCGCCTTTCGCGCGGCCGCCTCCTCGAACGCGAAGCGGATGGCCGGCCCTTCCGTCTCAGCGCCGTCGACACCCACCGTGACCTCGTGCCATGTGACGTGCTCCGTCTCACGGACGACCACGACGGGTACGGACGTGTGCGTGACGACCTGCAGAGCCGTGGAGCCGATCGCCAGCCGGGCGGCCAGGCCGGTTCCGTGCGCGCCGACCACGACCAGGGCGGCGGTACGCGCCCGATCCAGCAGGACCCGGGCGGGCGAGCCGGCCATGAGCTCGCTCTCCACGAGCAGGCCGGGGACGCGCTCGCGGGCGGCGGAGACGGCCGTCTCGAGCACGGCCCGGCCCCGGGCGATCACCTCGTCGGGTACCACCCCGGACCCCGGGTCGATCGGTGAACCATACAGCCAGGGGACGGTGTGGATGATGTGCAGGGTGCGACCGCGGCGGGCCGCCTCGTCGGCCGCCCACTCGACCGCGGACGTGCCGCGGTCCGATCCGTCGGTTCCCGCGACGACGTCGGTCACCGGGGGGTCACCGGCCCTCATCGGCGGTCTCGTTCCCGTGGTCGGCCGCGGGGTCCCGGGATGATCTGCATCAATGACCTCCTCCATTCGCAACCCTCCCTCCCGTCGCGGCCGGGCCGTGAGTGTCGAACGGCCTCGGGCCACGGGACCTTCGCCCCGTTCGGGGCGTCGGCGTCACCGGTCACGCTGAGCAAGGGGGCAAGGGGAACGCCATGCCGTGGACATTGAACGGACTCGCCGATCTGTACGACGCGCTGCGCGCCGACGGCTACACCGTGATCGGACCGGTCCATCGCGACGGTGCGATCGTCCTGGCCGAGCTCGCGTCGGCCGACGATCTCCCCTACGGCTGGGGTGTCACGCTCGAACCGGGTGGGTACCGGACTCACCGGCGCGACGACGACGCGGCGTTCGCCCATTCCGCGGGGCCGCAGTCGTGGAAACCGTTCCTGCACCCGCCGCGGGTGAAGCTGTGGGAGGGACGGCGCACCGAAGACGGCGGCTTCTCGATCGAGGAGGCGGAGGAGACGCCGCCCCGGTACGCCTTTCTCGGCGTCCGCCCCTGCGACCTGCGGGCGATCGGCGTGCTGGACCACGTCATGACGGGCGGCGCGCACCCCGACGAGGCGTACGGCGCACGCCGTACCGGCGCGTTCATCATCGCGGTCAACTGCACCGAGCCCGGCGAGACCTGCTTCTGCGCGTCCATGGGCACCGGCCCTCGCGCCGAGGCCGGCTACGACCTCGCGCTCACCGAGATGATCGGCGAAGGGCGGTTCCTCGTCGAGGTCGGCACCGGCGCGGGCGCCGCGATGCTCGACCGGATCCCCCGCCGAGAGGCGGACGAGACCACGACGGAACGGGCGCTGGCCGAGGTCGCCGTGGCCGCCGACCGCATGGGCCGGCAGCTGCCCGAGCCCGGGGGGCTGCGGGACCTGCTGGCCGGCGCCCTGGACGCGGCCCGCTGGGACGATGTCGCGTCCCGCTGCCTGACCTGCGGAAACTGCACGATGGTCTGCCCGACCTGCTTCTGCACGACCGTCGAGGACGTCACCGACCTGACCGGCGAGCACGCCGAACGCTGGCAGCGCTGGGACTCCTGCTTCGACCTGGACTTCTCCCACCTGCCCGGCGGGAGCGTGCGCACCTCCGGCAAGAGCCGCTACCGCCAGTGGCTGACGCACAAGCTGGGGACCTGGCACGACCAGTTCGGCTCCTCCGGCTGTGTCGGATGCGGCCGCTGCATCGTGTGGTGCCCCGTCGGCATCGACCTGACCGAGGAGGTCGCCGCCCTGCGCGACGAGCGGGAGGCCCAGGGTGGCTGAGCACCTGCCCGCGTCCGTCCTCGCCGACCACGAGTTCTTCGGCGGCATGCCGCCCGGCCACCTGGACCGGCTCGCGGACGTCGCCCGATCCGACGACCTTCCCCCGGGCCGTCGTCTCTTCGACGAGGGCGAGCCGGCGGACCGGTTCTGGCTGATCCGGGCCGGTCGCGTCGTGCTCGACCTCCACGTGCCCGGCCGCGGCGACCTGATCATCGAGTCGCTCGGCCCCGGAACGGTGCTGGGCTGGTCGTGGCTCTTCCCGCCCTACGAATGGAGGTTCGGGGCCGTCACGGCGGAGCCGGTCCGCGCCATCGCGTTCGACGCCGCGGCGGTACGGATCCGGTGCGCCGCCGATGCCGCGCTCGGGTACGAGCTGACCCGCAGGTTCGCCGCGGTCATGCTCGATCGGCTGCAGAACACCCGCATGCGCCTCCTCGACCTGTACGGCGCGCCGGCCGGAGGCCCGTGGTGACCGCGATGGCGCCGACGCCGTACCGGGTGATCTCCCGGTGCGTGGAGACCCGCGACACGGCGACCCTCACGCTGGAGCCGTGCGGCGCCCCGATCGCGCCGGTCCGGCCCGGGCAGTTCACGATGCTGTACGCCTTCGGCGTCGGGGAGGCGCCCATCTCGGTCAGCCGCACCGGGCCGTACCTCGAACAGACCGTCCGCGACGTCGGCGCGGTCAGCCACGCCCTGTACGAGGCCCGGCCCGGGCAGATGATCGGCGTCCGCGGCCCTCTCGGCGCCGGCTGGGGCGTCGAGGAGGCCACCGGCCGCGACGTCGTCCTCGCCGCGGGCGGCATCGGGCTGGCCCCGCTGCGCTCCGCGCTGCTGTACGCCCTGGAGCACCGCGGCTCCTACGGTGACATCGCGCTCCTGGTCGGTGCCCGTACGCCCGAGGACCTGCTGTACGCCGCCGAGGTGGCGGACTGGCGCCGGCGAGGGGTCCGGGTCGAGGTGACCGTCGACCGGGCGCACTCGGGCTGGGACGGACACGTCGGCCTGATCACCACGCTCGTCGGCCGGCTCGACGCCGCACCGGCGAACACCGTGGCGCTCGTCTGCGGACCGGAGATCATGATGCGCCTCACCGCGCGGGAACTCCTCGCCCGGGGGATCGATGACATCCGGATCTCCCTGGAGCGCAACATGCGCTGCGGAATCGGCTGGTGCGGGCACTGCCAGCTCGGCCCGTGGCTGCTCTGCCGCGACGGCCCGGTCGTGCCCTACCGCGACGCCGCGCCGCTGCTGAGCGTCAAGGAACTCTAGGAAGGAGCCGGCGGTGTCCCCGAAGCTCGCCGTGTGGAAGTTCGCCTCCTGCGACGGCTGTCAGCTCAGCCTCCTCGACTGCGAGGACGAACTGCTGACGCTCGCCGGCGAAGTGGAGATCTCCCACTTCCTGGAGGCCTCCGCCATGATCGCGCCCGGACCGTACGACGTCTCGCTGGTGGAGGGATCGATCTCCACGCCCGCCGACGCCGAGCGCGTCAAGCACATCCGCCGCGTCTCCCGGAGGCTGGTCACGATCGGGGCGTGCGCCACCGCGGGCGGCATCCAGGCGCTGCGGAACCACGCCGACACCGAGGAGTACCGCTCCGTCGTCTACGCCAGGCCGGAGTACATCGCCACCCTGGCCGACTCCACGCCGATCTCCGCGCACGTCCCGGTCGACTTCGAGCTGCGCGGCTGCCCGATCGACCGGAGCCAGCTGCTGGAGGTGATCTCGGCGTACCTCGCCGGCCGCAAGCCCGGCATCCCGAATCATCCGGTCTGCTTCGAGTGCAAGATGCGCGGCACCGTCTGCGTGATGGTCGCCCACGGCACACCGTGCCTGGGCCCGGTGACCCACACGGGCTGCGGCGCGATCTGCCCGGCGTACGGACGCGGGTGCTATGGCTGCTTCGGCCCCGCGACCAGGCCGAACATGGGTTCGCTGAAGACGTGGCTGGGCAATATCGGCATGTCACGCCCGGAGGTGGACCGGGTGTTCTCCACCTTCAACGTCGCCGCGTTCGAGGAGCAGCCGGATGACCCACCGTGAGCGCACCTTACGGGTGGGCGCCCTGGCCCGTGTCGAGGGTCAGGGCGCGATGTACGTACGGGCCCGTGACGGCCGGGTCGAGGAGGTCCGGCTCGACATCTACGAGCCGCCCCGGTTCTTCGAGGCGTTCCTGCGCGGCCGGGCCCACACCGAGCCACCCGACATCACCGCCCGGATCTGCGGGATCTGCCCGGTCGCCTACCAGATGAGCGCGTGCCGGGCCATCGAGGCCGCCTGCGGCGTCACCGTGAACGAGAGCCTGGAGGCGCTGCGGCGCCTGCTGTACTGCGGCGAGTGGATCGAGAGCCACACCCTGCACATCTACCTGCTCCACGCCCCGGACTTCCTCGGATACCCCGGCGCCGTGGAGATGGCGCGGGACCACCGGCAGGCCGTCGAACGCGGCCTGGCCCTGAAGAAGGCCGGCAACGCGATCATGGACCTGATCGGCGGCCGGCCCATCCATCCGGTCAACGTCCGGGTCGGCGGCTTCTACCGCGCGCCCACCCGCGAGGAGTTGGCCCCGCTGACCGAACGGTTGCGCCGTGCCCTCGACGACGCCCTCGCCACGGTCGCGTGGGTGGCCGGCTTCGCCATGCCCGAAGACCGGCTCGACCACGAGTTCCTCGCCCTGACCGCCGACGTCTACCCGATCGAAGGCGGTGTCCCGCGCACCACCGGCGGGCGGACGTTCGAGATCGCCGACTTCGAGGAGCACATCGTCGAGGAGCAGGTGCCCCACTCCACGGCCCTGCACGCCCGTCTCGCCGGCGGCGGCCGATACCTGACCGGTCCCCTGGCGCGTTACGCGCTCAACCGGGACCGGCTGTCGCCGCTCGCCCGCGACGCCGCACGCACGGCGGGCCTCGCGGAGGTGTGCCGCAACCCCTTCCAGAGCATCGCCGTACGCGCCGTCGAGGTCGTCTACGCGGTCGAGGAGGCGCTGCGGCTGATCGAGGCGTACCGGCCGCCGCCGGAGCCGTTCGTCGCCGTACCGCCGCGCGCGGGCATCGGGCGCGGGGCGACGGAGGCACCGCGAGGCCTGCTGTTCCACCGTTACGAGCTCGACCCCGCCGGTCTGATCGACTCGGCGCGCATCGTCCCGCCGACCTCCCAGAACCAGGCGGCGATCGAGGACGACATGCGGTCCGTGGTGCAGGCGCGCCTCGACCTGGACGACGAGGCGCTGACGGCGGTGTGCGAACGGGCGATCCGCAACTACGACCCCTGCATCTCCTGCGCGACCCACTTTCTCGACCTGACCGTGGAACGCTCGTGATCGTCATCGGCGTCGGCAACGAGCTCCGCCGCGACGACGGCGCCGGTCCGGCCGTCGTCGGCGAGCTGCGCGGCCGGTCGCTGGAGGGGACGACCCTGGCGGTCTCCGACGGAGAGCCGAGCCGCCTCCTCGACCTGTGGGCCGGCGCGGACCTGGCCATCGTGGTCGACGCCATGCCGTCCGCCGATGAGCCCGGCCGCGTCCGCGAACTCCACGTCGTGGGCGATGCCGGGTCGGGGACGAGCAGCCACGCCCTCGGCCTCGGCACCGCGGCCCGGCTGGGCGAGGCCCTCGGCCGGATGCCCGCCGCGATGCGGGTCTACGTCATCGAGGGCGCCGACTTCGGCTTCGGCCCCGGCCTGAGCCCGCCGGTCGTCCGGGCCGTGACCGACGTCGCCGACCGCATCACGACGCTCAGCCGCGAAGCCCGCCGCTAGGGCGCGAGCTCCGTTCGGTAGCATTCCGTCACATAGGGCATCTCTGCCGGACGCCGTGCGTCCACGAGCGCGCGGACCCGCGTCAGCAGTTCCTCTCGCCTCGCAGGCTCCAGAGTGATCACGTAGCTGCGGGAGGCGACCATGTCCATGAGCTCCGCGACCGTCAGCGGATGGCTCCAGCGGAAGTCCTGCCGCTCGACCGGGCCGAACGGCGCGCTCACACGCTCCACCTGCCGGTCCTCCGTCGGCGCCGCCGCGTAGTCGCGCAGGATCCGGTCCAGCTCCGCGACCCAGGGCACCGAAACGTCACGGCGGTTCCACACCAGGGACAGCCGACCGCCCGGGCGCAGCACCCGGGCGACCTCCGGGACCGCCCGCTCCGGGTCGACCCAGTGCCAGGCCTGCGCGCAGACCAGGGTGTCCGCGCTGGAATCGGGTAGCGGGATCGACTCTCCCGTCCCCTCCACGACTCGCACGTCGGGAAGTACCCGGGAGAACTGCTCGCGCATCCCGGCCGACGGCTCGACCGCGACCAGCTCACGGCCCGGGGCCCGCAGCGCGCGGGTCAGCTTGCCGGTGCCGGCGCCGAGATCGACCACGGTCCGTGCGTGCTCGGGCACCGACCAGGCCACCGCGTCCGGCGGATAGGGCGGGCGGCCACGCTCATAGGCGTCCGCGGCGACGCCGAATGAGCCCGCCTGACGGTGCTTCTGCCGCTCCTCGGCTGTCGTCATACCGGCATCCTGCCAAAGGGGCGCTCGATGGCGGTAGCGCGCCACTACGGCCCGTTCAACCGTTCGATCGAGACGCCTCCGCCGCGCGGCAGAAGCCGGTATCCGCTCACTCGTTCGGGATGAAGGCGGATCAGGTAGGGCTTGGGACGCCGGTCCCATGGCACCGGCCACAGACCGGCGGGCTCGGTCTCCGCGGTGATCTCGGCACGGCCGACCGCCAGCACGCTCCACCCGGAGCGCAGCGCGGGCTCAAGATCGTCGGCTTCGAACGAGATCATCCGGCCGCTGCGCACCGCGTCCAGCTTGCCTCCGGCGGCGGTGCCGAAAACGATGTCCTCACCGGCGAGAGTGAAGTTCACCGGGACGACGGTGACCTCACCGTCGTCGGTCGCCCACGCGACGCGCCCGACGTCCACCGAACACAGCAGCGAAAGGCACGTGTCGCGGCCGAGCGTCCGATGCACGGCGCGCTCGCCGGTCATCCCGTCTCCCACGCTTCCCACGGTAATGACCGGGCGCGCCTCCGCGGCGGACGACCGGGCGCCGAAGGCCGGCCGGAAGTCATCTGAGACCGGGACCTTTCGCCCCCTTCGGCCGGGAGCCGTGACTCCCGCCCCTCCCGTATCACCGCGGCCGGGCCGGAGAAAGATGCCCCACGGCGAGCCTGCCCACACGGTTCCCACCGGACGGCACGGCCTCCCGCTCCACGGAGCTCTAGCCGCCAGGGACGGCGCGAGCACCGCACGACCCCTCACGCCCTTCCGCCGACGGTCACCCACGCGGTCATGGCGCCGTACGGTGCCGTCCTCATGGCGCCGCGCCTCGTGAGGAGTACGCTCGCCGATCGCCGGTCCCGGCAACCAGAGGCGGCGTACGCCGGCTCCGGTCATCCGTCCTCACGGCCGAGGCCGAACCGGAGCGACCGCCCGCCCGCCAGATCGGTGACGGGTCCGTCGTCCACCGCGACCCGGATCGGTGGCCGAGTGGAGATCGGCAGGTCGAGGCGGACCTCCTCGTGGTCCGCGCACAGGCGCAGCCCCCAGTGGCCCCGGTACTCCAGCTCCATCGCCAGGCCGGGCAGGCCCGGGGGCAGCGCCGGGGCGACCCGAAGAACGTCCTCGCGCACCTCGAGCCCGGTGTAGCACCGCTGGGCGAGGTCGAGCGTTCCCGCCATGGCGCCGAGGTGGATCCCCTCGCTCGTGGTGCCGCCCTGAACGTCGTGCAGGTCGCCGTCGAGGGCCTCCAGGAAGAACCGCCAGGAGGCGGGGCGGTCGGAGCGGGCGAGCACCCAGGCGTGCACGACGGCGCTCAGCGTCGAGCCGTGTGAGGTGCGGGCGAGGTAGTACCGCACCGTCCTGGGGATCGCCTCGGGGGCGAAACGGTAGCCGAGCCGGGCGAACAGCGCCCGCAGCTCGTCGGCGGTCAGGAGGTAGAACAGCATCAGCACATCGGCCTGCTTGGACGCCTTGTAGCGGTTCGGCGTGTCTCCCTCGGCCTCGAGGATGCGATCGAGACGCCGGATGTCGCCGTACCTGTTCCGATAGCCCTCCCAGTCGAGCTCGGCCAGCTCCTCATAGCCCTCGAACTGGCTGATGACCCCGTCGCGGTGAAAGACCACCCGCAGCCGCCGGCTGACGTCGTCGAACCGTGCCAGCTCTTCGTCCGTCAGGGCCAGCCGCTCCCGGAGTACGGCTCGCCGCCCCGGCGGGAGCAGGTCCAGCACGTCCAGCGCCCGCCGCAGCGTCCATGCCGCCATGACGTTGGTGTAGGCGTTGTTGTCCAGGCCGGGGCGGTCGGCGTCCGGGTAGG
Source organism: Actinoallomurus acaciae (assembly GCF_042429965.1). Lineage (NCBI taxonomy): Bacteria > Bacillati > Actinomycetota > Actinomycetes > Streptosporangiales > Thermomonosporaceae > Actinoallomurus > Actinoallomurus acaciae. Next base: position 489 of record NZ_JBHLZP010000323.1, on the reverse strand, counting down.
CGTCGTGGTACTCATCGGGCCCCATGACGCCACGGATGTCGTACCGGCCGCGCGAGCGGTCGTAGGTCGCGGCGCTCGCCCAGAACCGGGCGATCTCCAGCACCGTCTCCGCGCCCTGTTCGCAGAGGAACTCCAGGTCGCCGGTTGCCTGGTGGTACTGCCAGATGTTGTACGCGATGGCCAGCCCGACGTGCCGCTGGAGGCGGGAGTTGTCCGGCAGCCAGCGGCCGGAGCGGGGGTTGAGGTGAAGGACCTGCGTCTCCTCACGCCCGTCGCCGCCGCTCTGCCAGGGGTACATCGCGCCGGTGTGTCCGGCCTCGCGGGCCGCGCGCCGGGCCGCCGGCAGCCGCCGCCACCGGTACCGCAGCAGGGCCCGGACCACCTCGGGGAACCGCAGGCTGAGAAAGGGGAGCACGAACAGCTCGTCCCAGAAGACCCGCCCCCGGTACGCCTCCCCGTGCAGCCCGCGGGCGGGCACGCCCACGTCCA
>NZ_JBHLZP010000322.1:0-9425 GCF_042429965.1 Actinoallomurus acaciae | reverse complement strand
CGGGGCAGTCCCGGACTCACACCGGGTTCCCTCTTACGACACCCACCACACAAAGCGCAGGCGAACCAGCAACACCAAGAACCATACATGTAGTGGCAGCAGCACGACACCACCCCCAGATATTGGGCGTGTCATCAACGGGGTTTCCGTACCAACGCATACCGAAGACTCCCGGCAGACGGTCTGCCGGGAGTCTTCGAACGGCCGGGTGGCGGGGCTTATGCCGTGGCCGGCGCCTGCACGGTCCGGGGTTCGGCGGCGGCACGTGCGAGCAGCCGTTCGGCCATCGGCGCGAAGCACAGGCCGATCGCGGTCCACATGATCGCCTGGGCGGCCACCGAGTACAGGCGGAAGGAGAACAGCACGTCCGCCGGGAAACCCGGGTAGACGACCTGTCCCTGCGGGTCCCTGAGCGGCAGCGGCGTCTCCGTCGCGTGCCGGCCGTACTCGTGGACGTTCGCCGACAGGTGCCCCAGTGAGGGAAGCGCGAACATCACGATGCCGAGCGCGACGACGCAGGCCAGCCCGGCCAGCAGGGTCGCGTTCCAGTTCCCGAACCGGGGCTTGAGCCGCTGCCCGAGCCAGACCGCCAGGAGCAGGAACGCGATGGAGAACCCGACCATCAGCAGGTACAACCCGCCCCGGTCGCGGATCGTCTCCTCATGACCGATCGCGGGCGGGTTGGCCGGGTACTTGACGAAGGGGATCAGGTAGAAGCCCAGGAACCCGCCGAGCGCCACCAGCAGCGCCAGCGTCCGCGGCCGCAGGTTGCCCGTGCGGCCACAGGCCAGCAGGTAGGCCACCGCGTACAGGCCGCCCATCGCGGCGCCGAACACGATGATGCCGACGCCGATCCCCACGTTGGCCTGGATCGTACGGCTGAAAAGGTCCGGGCCCGCGGCCTCCGGCGTGATGCCGGCCGCCTTGTCGAGCATCGCCTGCGCGGCGTCGCGTCCGCTCTCGTAGTCGATGGCCCGCTGGATCTGCGGCTCGGCGAAGATCCGCGCGAACACGAACGCCAGAACCCCGCCGATCGCACCCACGAGCAGCCCACGCACAATGAATCGCCGTTCCACGGCGCACTCCTCAGATGTGGTGTCGCGAGTCGATCAGTGGCAGGGGAAACCGAGGAAGTGACGCGCGTCGTGAACGAACTCGTGGATGTACATGTTGTTGCCGAACACCGAGGTCGCACCCTGGTCGACGCCGATGAAGTAGTACGCGGCCAGGCAGAACAGCACGGTGCCGAACAGCCACAGAGCCGCCCGGGTACCCGGCACCACGACCGGAGTCGTACGCGGGGTGGGCAGCGTCGACGTGGTCATCGCAAGAGCCTCCTAAAGGGATCCGGCGTCCCTGACACGGGTGGAGCGCTTCGATGGCGGAGGGTCTGACTTCCCGTCCCGTGGGCCGGATCACAGTGGCGCGACCGTGCCGGATTTACACCGGCTTCCTCTTACCATCACGTTCGTCCGGATCGTACGACCGGGGATCGACGCCGTCAATCGACAGGGGAGGTCACGCGACCTATGACCGTCCGACTCGTGCTGGTGGCACACGCGGCCACCGAGGCCACCCGGCAGGCCCGCTTCCCCGCCGACGACGTATCCCTCGACCCGAACGGCACCGCGGCGGCCGTCGCCGCGAACGGCGCGTTGCGCCGCATCACGACGGCCTGTCGCGGCCCGGAGGAACGTTGCCGCCGGACCGCCGCCGCGCTCGGCCTCGACGCCGTGACCGACCCCGCGTTGGCCGACCTGGACATCGGTGCATGGCGGGGCACGACCCTGACCGAGCTGGAAGCGGACCACTCCGCGGACCTGTTCGCCTGGCTGACCGACCCCGACGCGACCCCACACGGCGGGGAGTCGCTGACCGGCCTCCTCGCCCGTGTGGCGCGCTGGCTGAACGAGCTTCCCACCGGGACCGCCCGGATCGCGGCCATCACCCACCCGGCGGTCGTCCGCGCCGCCGTCCTGCACGTCCTCGGCGCTCCGGCCGCGGGCTTCTGGCGGCTCGACGCCGCCCCCCTGTCCCAGACCTGGCTGACCCACCACGGCGGGCGCTGGCAGCTACGCGAGACCGGTCACCCGCTCACACCGGCAGTCGCCGTGCCTCATCCGGAGTGACGGTGAAGACTCCGTGGAGGACGTGCGCGAGGATCTCGGCCCCGCGGACCACCCGGGGGCCCGGCCGGTTGAAGTAGGCGGGGCCGTCGAGCACCCACACCCGGTCTTGGCGCACGGCGGGCAGCTCGGCCCACCCCGGCAGGCTCGTCAGCACCGCCTGCTCGGCCTCCGTGCGTTCCGGGCCGAACCCGCACGGCATGAGCACGATCACCTCGGGCTCGGCGGCGCGGAGCGTCTCCCAGGTCATCGGCCTGGTGTGCTCTCCCGCCTCGGCGATGAGCGGGGCGCCTCCCGCGAGGCCGATCTGGTCGGGCACCCAGTGGCCGGCCGGCCACAGCGGATCCAGCCACTCGATCGCCGCCACCCGTGGCCGGCGTCCGCCGGGCACGGCGGCCCGTACCCTCTCCAGCCTGGCGCGCAGCCCCGCGACGAGCCGGGCGGCGGCCCCCGGGACGTCGAGGGCCGCACCGACACGCTCGACGCACGACAGCACGTCGGCCAGGGTCCGAGGCTCCAGGCTGATCACGCGTGGCGCGGCCTCCAGCACACGGACCGCCTGTGCCACCCCGGCGTAGGAGACGGCGCAGACCTCACAGAGGTCCTGTGTCAGCACCACGTCGGGGGCGAGCTCGGCCAGCAGTTCGGTGTCCAGGCCGTACAGCGACGACCCCTGGTGGGACGCGCCGCCGACCGCGTCGGAGATCTCCCGGCTGCTCATCCGCTCGGTGAGGGGTTCCGCCACGGTCACCACGGGCACGGAGGCGACCGCGTCCGGCGGCCAGTCGCACTCGTGCGTACGCCCCGCCAGCCGCCCGGCGAGCCCGAGCTCCGCGACGATGTCGGTCGCGGCGGGCAGCAACGACACGATGCGCATACCCGCCACGGTACTCAGGCGCGCTCAGCCCGGGGCGGCGTCGTCGCCCCAGATGCCGGTGACCAGGTGGATGTAGTGGGCGGCGGGCGGCAGGCCGGGTTCGGGCTCGGCGCCGAGCATCGCCAGGCTCAGCTGGGCGTGCATGTCGGCGATTTCGGCGAGGGCGTGCCTGCCGCCCGGGTTGTACCAGTTGGCGACGCCGCTGCACATCTGCAGCAGGGCGAGCCGTGCCACCGAGAGGTCGGGGACCTGAAAGGAGCCGGACGCCTGGCCCTTCTCGATGACCGATCCCCACACGTTCTCGTACTCATCGCGCAGCGCGGTGATCGGACGGCGGCGCTCCGGTGAGAGTGCGCGCAGCTCGGTGTCGACCACGGCCGTCTCGGCCTTCCGCAGGGCGTGGGCCACGACGTGCGTCCGCACCAGGCCGTTCATCGCACCCACCGGTGAGGGCGACTCCGTCAGGACCTGGCCGGCCGCGGTGAGCAGCCGGTCCAGGCTCGTCTGCATGATGTCGACGAGCAGGTCCTCCTTGGTCCCCATGTAGTGGTAGAGGGTCGCCGAGGACAGACCGACCGCGTCGGCCAGTTCGCGGATGCCCGTTCCGTGGAAACCCTTGGTGGCGAACAGGGCGACCGCGGCGGCGCGGACCCGGCCGTCCGGGTGGGGTCGGCTCACGGGGCGCTCCACCGGTAGCGGGTCCAGCCGCCGACGGGCTCGGCGCCGAGGCTTCGGTAGAACTTCTCCGCCCCGTCGTTGCCGTGCGCGACGTCCCACTCGACGCGACCGCTGGTCAGTGACCGCAGGGCGGACAGCAGCTCGCGGCCCAGGCCGTACCGGCGGTATTCGGGTTTGATGTAGAGGTCCTCCAGCCAGATCCCGGCCCGGGTGTCCCAGGAGGAGAACGTCGGGTACCACAGCGCGAAGCCGGCGATGACATCCGGGGCGTCCGGCGGCGTGGCGATGTGCGCCCTGGCGACCGGATGGTCCCCGAACAGCGCGTCGTAGGTCTCCTGCCGATCCAGCCGCACCCGGTCGGCGACCCCTTCGTGGGCCGCGTGGGCCAGCAGCAGGGCGCAGATCTCCTCGAAGTCGGCGGGTTCGATCGGGCGTACGGACATCAGGCCTCCTGGAGTCGTCCGCCGACGAGCGTGGCCAGCACGCGGATGCCGGCGATGTCCTCGGCGGCGGTGGACGTGGGATCGGCGGACAGCACGGCGAGGTCGGCGAGCTTGCCGGTGGTGATGCTGCCCTTGCGGTCCTCCTCGAACGCGGCGTGGGCCGAGCCGAGGGTGTAGGCGTGCAACGCCTCCATAGGGGTGACTCCCTCCTCCGGGACGAACGGCCGGCCGCTCTCGGTCCGGCGGCCGACCATGGCGCGCATACCGAGGAGCGGAGCCCCGCGTACGACGGGCCGGTCCGAGCTACCGGGGACGACGAGCCCCGCGTCGAGGAGGGACCGGTGCCGGTAGCACCCGCGCACGCGTTCCTCTCCCAGCGCCGCGCGCATGCCGTCGCCGATCTGACCGACGAAGGTGTGCTGGGGCACCGGGACCACGCCCAGTTCGGCGAGGCGGGCGACCTGGCCGGAGCGGGCCACCCCGCAGTGTTCGATCCGGTGCCGCGGATCGGGGCGCGGGAACCGGGTCTGCGCCTCCTCGAAGGCGTCCAGAACCAGGTCGATGGCGCGGTCGCCGATGGCGTGGGCGGCCACCTGCCAGCCCGCCGCGTGCGCGCCGACGATGCGTTCGCGCAGTTCCTCGGCGGGGAGCTGGAAGTAGCCGCGGTTGCCGGGCTGGTCGGCGTAGTCATCGTGCATCGCCGCGGTCCGGCCGATGAGCGAACCGTCCGCGAACACCTTCACCGCGCCCAGCCGCAGCCGGTCATCGCCGAACCCGGTGCGCAACCCCAGGTCGAGCCCGAGCGCGCCCGGGGCGCCCTCGATGGCGTGGATGGTGTCGCCGGTGACCATCAGGCGTACCCGGACGCCGAGAGCGCCGGTGTCGAGGGCGTCCTGATAGGCGGCGGCCTCGGTCGGCGAATGGCCGATCCAGCCCAGTCCGATGCCGGCCTCGGTGCAGGAGGTGATGCCCTCGGCGCGGTAGCGCTCGCTCGCGGCCGCGATGGCCTGGACGAGCTGCTCGCGCGGCAGCGGGTACCGCAGGTCGCGGACGAGCTGCTGCGCCGCCTCCTCCAGGAGCCCGGTGTCGGGGTGGACCACGCCGCCCTCCGGCGGCCGGTCTCCGATCTCGCGCAGCAGCCGGCCGCCCACCACCGACATGTGCGCGGAGGTGTGCCGGAGCCATACCAGGTGGTCGGGCGCCACCGCGTCCAGACGGTCGCGGTGGGGGTGCCCGCCGAGTTTGTTCTGGTCGTAGCCGGAGCCGATGATCCAGGTACCCGGCGGCTGGGAGCGGGCGCGTTCCGCGACCGCGTCGTACACCTGCTCCAGGGTGTGCGTCGGCGGGGTGGACAGGTCGAGCTCGGTCAGCGAGAGACCGAAAAGGATCATGTGGTTGTGCGCGTCGTCGAAGCCGGGCACGACCGTCGCTCCGGCCAGATCGACGACCTCGGCGGCGGTGACGCCGTCCAGCTCGTCGTCGAGGCCCACGATCCGGCCGTGGTGGATGCCGATACGGCGGGCCGACGGGCGGGTCGGGTCGACGGTGACGGCCGACAGGTTCGCCAGGATCGTGTCGATGCGCATCAGGTCACGTACCTTTCCGCGAGCGTGCGGAACCAGGGGCTCCACGGCTCGGCGCCCGATGAGCCGATCTTGACGATGGTGCGCCGGCCGGTCGCGTACTCCGGTGTCCCGGCCGGGGCGGCGCAGCGGAAGCGGTGGACCGCGCTGGTCGTCCCGACCCGGTCGAGCCACAGCTCGACCCGCATCGGGCCCGGCGCGACGACCGGCGTGTGGAACTCGATCGCGAACGCCCGCACGGCGTACCGGAGGTCCTCGTGCCGGTCCTCCAGGCGCTGCCAGCCCATGCCCTCGGCCTCGTTCCAGGCCGACAGGGCCCGTTCGACGTGGACCGCGAAGCGGCTGTTGTGCAGTGTGCCGTTGGGGTCCATCTCGTCGAAGAAGACCGGGCTGTCCCACGCGAAGTGGGCCTTCGTCGCGCTCATGACGCCGCCCGGTCGTAGGCGCCGGCGGCCTCGCGGGGCAGCGCGCCCTTGGCCACGCGCTCGGAGGCCGTCATCGGCAGCGCGTCGCGCAGTTCCCAGTAACGCGGGACCTTGAAGTAGGCCAGGCGCTCGCCGCAGTAGGCGGCCAGCTCGGCGGCCGAGACCGTCCCGTCGGTGGCGACGTATGCCATCGCCTCCTCCCCCCGCAGTTCGTCCGGGACCGGCACCAGCGCGGCGGCGCGGACGGCCGGATGTCGCAGCAGGACCTCTTCGACCTCGGCGGCGGAGATGTTCTCCCCGCTGCGCCGGATCGTGTCCTTCAGCCGCCCGGTGTAGTAGACCCGACCCTGCTCGTCCATCCGGCCCAGGTCACCGGTGTGGAACCAGCCGCGGCGGAACGCACGCGCGGTCGCCTCCTCATGGCCGAGGTAGCCGTCCATGAGACCGATCCCGCGCAGGACGATCTCACCGACAACGCCGCGTTCGACCGGTTCGTCGGCCTCGTCGACGATGCGGACGTCGCGGTGGGCCAGCGGCCGTCCGACGCAGCCGGTGCCGACGGTCTCGTCGTGGTCGTCCGGACCGATCCGCAGGTCGGCGCCGGTCTCGGTCATGCCGAACGCCTCGTGCCACGGCACGCCCCAGCGTTCTTCCAGATCGCGGTGGAGCGTGGGCGGGATCGCCGAGCACTGGATCGCGCGCACCGCGTGGTCGCGGTCATGTGGGTCGGTCGGCATCCGCAGCAGGAGCGACGGCATCAGGCCGAGGCAGTAGAAGTAGGTCACGCCGTACTCGCGGACCTTGTCCCAGAAGGTGGCGGGGTGGAACCGGTCCAGGACCACCAGGTGGGCGCCGGAACGCAGTCCGGCCAGGACGTTCCACTGCGGGTCGATGTAGGAGAACGGCTGGCAGGTGAGCATGATGTCGGTCTCGCCCAAATGGGGGAAGGCCGTCACCATGCTGTCGGCGAGCGCCGTCCAGTAGCGGTGCGAGAGCAGGCAGCCCTTGGGCAGGCCGGTGGTCCCGGAGGTGTACTGGATGTTGAGCAGGTCCTCGGGCCGGCTCCGGTCCAGCGGGACCTCCGCCTCCGGCGCCCGATCCCCCAGGTAGTGGACCGGTACGCCGAGCCGGTCGGCCAGATCGGCGTGTGCACCGGTGGTGACCAGCAGCTTCGCCCCGGAGTCGGTCAGCACGTGGCCGGCGTCGTGGGTGCGGTAGTTGAGGTTGACCGGGACCAGGGCGGCGCCGAGACGGGCCAGGGCCAGCCACAGCAGCGGGAAGTCCGGGATGTTCGGCAGCAGTGCCGCCACCCGGTCATGGCGCCGCACGCCCAGCCCCGCGAGCGTCCGGGCGAGCGCCTCGCTGCGGTCGGCGACCTGCCCGAAGGTGAGCGACTCCCCGATCTGGTCGAAGGTCCACGCCGTACGGTCCGGCCGACGTTCGGCGGCCCGCACCACCAATGTCGCCACGTCCGCGGTCGTCATCGGCTGCGCCACTCCTCCTGGACCCGGTCCGCCTCACCGGCGTACTCGGTGAGCTGAGCGTCGGCGACCTCGCGGGCGAACGCGTCCTCGACCGTGCCATCGATGCCCTGGTCGATGGCGTGCTTGGCGAGGGTGAGGGCGTACGGTGGCCTGGCGGCCAGGTCGGCGGCGAGTGCCAGCGCGGTCCGCTCATGCTCGCCGTCCGGGACGACCCGGGCGACCAGCCCGAACCCGGCGGCCTCCGCGGCGCCGAAGTGCTCGCCGAGCAGGATCAGCTCCTTGGCCTTGAGCGCGCCGACGGCGGCCGTGAGCAGCCGGGAGATCCCACCCGTCACGCTCAGTCCGACCCCGACCTCCGGAAAGCCGAATTTCGCGTTCTCGGCGGCCACCACCAGGTCGCAGCCCAGGGCGAACTCACAGCCGGCGCCCAGGGCGTACCCGTGCACCGCGGCGATCACCGGGAACGGGGCGCGCCGGATCTCCCGCGTGACCTCCTGGATGCGGTCGAGGCGCTCGCGGCTCGCCGCCGCCTCCAGCACCGGCGTCTCGGCCTTCAGGTCGTGGCCCGAGCAGAACGCCCGGCCGTTGCCGGCCAGCACGGCGGCCCGTACCCGCTCCGTCCGCGCCCGGGCCAGGGCCCGCACGAGCTGGTCCACCAGCTCCGGGACCACGGCGTTGAGCCGCTCCGGGCGGTTGAGCCGGATCCGTGCGACGCCGTCTTCGACGGCGAACTCCACGACAGACGCCACCGAACCTCCCTGCTATATTGACCTGCACAAACATCTCGATCGATCGATCGATAGGCTATGTGCGGCCGTCGCCGGGCGTCAACGGGGACCGACGGCGCAGCAGGTAGGTGTCCATGATCCAGCCCTTGCGCCGCCGGGCCTCCGCGCGCAGCGACACGATCTGGTCGGCGACCTCGGCCACCGGACCCGACACGAGGATCTCGTCCGGTGTGCCCAGGTAGGCGCCCCAGAAGATGTCGGCATCGGGCTCGGCGAGCTCGGCGAAGGCGGTGTGGGCGTCGAGCATCACCACCACGTCGTCCACACCCGCCGGCCATCCTCGCGCGAGACGCCGGCCCGTCGTGATCTGCACCGGCCCGCCGACCTGGTTGAGGCCCGTCCGATGCCGCGCCGCGAGGGCCGAGACGCTGCTGATGCCGGGCACGACCTCGACCTCGACCGGCACCTCACCGCGCTCGTGCACGTCGGCGAGGATCGCCAGCGTGCTGTCGTACAGGGCCGGGTCACCCCACACCAGGAAGGCGCCGGTCTCGCCCTCCTCCAGGTTGTCCGCGATCAGCCGCGCGCAGACGTCGGCGCGGCGACGGCGCCAGTCGTCCACGGCCTCGGTGTACGCCGAGGCCGTACGGTCGCGGTCCGGGTCACGTCCCCACACCATCCGGTAGTCGCGATCGCGCACGTACCGGTCGAGGATCTCCTGCCGGAGGTCGGTCAGCTCCTGCTTGACCGCGCCCTTGCCGAGCACGAAGAACACGTCGACGCGGTTGAGGGCGTTCACGGCCTGTACGGTCACCTGCTCGGGGTCGCCCGCGCCGATGCCGATCACGATGATCTGCCTCATACCGCCCAGTTTGTCCCAGCCCAGTGGCCCTAACGTGGGGGGATGCGCGTTCTGCTGCTCGGCGGCACGAATGAGGGTCGCCGGCTCGCCGCGGCGCTCACGCGGCGGGCGGGATTCGACGTCATCACCTCGCTGGCCGGGCGGGTCGCCGAGCCCGCGCTGCCCGCGGGCCGTACCCGCGGCGGCGGCTTCGGCGGTGGCGACGGGCTCACCGCCTGG
>NZ_JBHLZP010000321.1:0-10191 GCF_042429965.1 Actinoallomurus acaciae | reverse complement strand
TCGACGGCCGGATGATCGGGATGCGCTACCCGACCGAGGTCAACCTCGTCGGCGACGCGGCCGAGACCCTGCGCGCACTGATCCCCCGCCTGAGGCGGGCGGAGGACCGGTCCTGGCGCCGGACCGTCGAGGACAACGTGGCCCGCTGGTGGGGCACCGTCGAGCGGCAGGCCAAGGTCGAGGCCGACCCGGTCACCCGATGCTGCTGTTCTGGGAGCTGAACCCGCGCCTGCCCGACGACACGATCGTGACCGCCGACTCCGGCTCGGCCGCGAACTGGTACGCCCGCGACCTGAAGATCCGCGCCGGCGTACGCGGCTCGCTGTCGGGGACCCTGGCGACCATGGGACCGGGCGTGCCGTACGCCATCGGCGCGAAGTTCGCCCACCCCGGCCGGCCCGCCATCGCGTTCGTCGGCGACGGCGCCATGCAGATGAACGGCCTGGCCGAGCTCCTCACCATCAAGCGCTACCACTCCGAATGGGCCGACCCGCGGCTCGTCATCGCCGTCCTGCACAACAACGACCTCAACCAGGTCACCTGGGAGCTGCGCGCGATGGGCGGCGCGCCGAAGTTCGAGGAGTCCCAGACCCTGCCCGACATGTCCTACGCCGCGTTCGCGCGCTCCATCGGCCTGGAGGGCATCGAGGTGGACAAGCCCGAGGCCATCGGGCCCGCCTGGGACCGCGCCCTGGCCGCCGACCGGCCGGTCCTCCACGTCCGCTGCGACCCCGACATCCCGCCGATCCCGCCGCACGCGGACTTCGAGCAGCTGAAGGACGCCGCCGAGGCCGTCATCAAGGGCGACCCCGACTCCACCGGCGTGGTCAAGAAGGGGCTGAAGACCAAGGCCCAGGAGCTGTTCGGCCGATCCTGAGCGCCGACGCGAAGGCCCGGCGGGGGCCGCCCGGTCCGGGGCGGTTCAGCCGCGCCGGCGCTCGTCGGGGTGGAGGAGCAGGACTTCCAGGGCACGGGCGCAGGTCTGCGCATGGCCCAGGAACCAGGGCATGCGCGCGTCGGTGAGCACCTCCGGAGTGGACCGCACGGCGAGCGCGAAGCGGGCGTGTCCGGCGCGGTCCAGCAGCGGAACGGCCAGGGTGCGGATTCCCTCGGCGGACTCGCCGTCGTTGATCGCGTAGCCGACCGCGCGGACGCGCTCGACCTCGGCTCGCAGGCTGGGCAGGTCGGCGATGGTGCGGCCGGTCAGCGGGCGGAGCGGGCCCAGGTCCGCCAGGTCGTCCTCGCCCGGCCGTGCCCAGGCCAGCAGCACCTTGCCGAGGGCGGTCGAGTGCAGCGGACGGCGCAGCCCGATCCCGGTGTCGTTGCGCCGCACCGAGCCGCCGGAGACCAGCACGACGTGCGTGCCGCCGCGGATCGCCAGGTCGGCGGTGGCCCCGGTGACCTGGGCGAGATGGTCGAGTTCCGGGCCGGTCCGCTGCAGGCCGCGCTGGTGGTAGGACAGGAGGCCGAGCTCCACGACGGAGGGGCCGAGCCGATAGCGGGCGGTGCCGTCGTCCTGGTCGAGGAAGCCCGCCCGTGCGAGGGTCTGCGCGAGCCGGTGCGCCGTGGAGGAGCTGAGGTTCAGCCGCCGGGCGATGTCGGAGGCGCTGAGCGCGGCTCCGTTGTCGCGGAAGCAGTGCAACACGCCGAGGGCGCGCAGGACCGCCTGGTTTCCGGTGGGGGCGTTCGTCCGCGCCATGTCCCGCCTTTCGCCGAGCTGTCCACGATGCGGCATTGCCCAGTGAACCTACCGGATTAGCCGTATTGCCCCCTACCTGGGACACACCGCAGGGACTTTCCCGCATCATGGGATCCAGATTGAGTTGGTAGGTTTTGTCGTAAATACTCCCCGCATGGTCACCTCGCGTCCGGACACCCTGTGGTTCACCCGCTGTCCCGTCCCCACCGCCACCGGCATCGCCGCAGGCCAAGGCTGGCTGGCGGCCGAGTTCGCCGCGGACGGCATCGCCGTCCGGTCACTGCAGGAGTCCGGGACCGGTGAGGTACGCGGTGAGCACTTCCGGCATCGGCTGGCCACGCTGTTCCGCGAGGGCGGCAACGTTCCCGCGCTGTGGGCGAGGTCCGGCGGCGCGCCGACCCGGCTGGTCGGCCTGACCTGGATCGAGGAGCGTCAAGTCATCGTGGCGCGGCCGGGCTCGGGCATCGAGGGCCCCGACGACCTGAAGGGCCGGCGGCTGGCGATCCCGCGCCGCGCCATCGAGATCGACTTCTGGCGGGCGATGGCCCTGCGCGGATTCGACGGGGCGCTGCGCCAAGCCGGGCTGACCCTGGACGACGCCGTGCCGGTGGAGCTGGACGGCGACGTTCCCGGTCAGTGGGAGGCCGAGCTCACCGCGTTGCGCGAGGGCCGGGTGGACGCCGTCTACACCAAGGGCGCGGTGGCGGTCGAGGCCGCCGCCCGCCACGGCGCCGAGGTGGCCGTCGACCTGGACTCCTTCGCCGACAGGCGGTCCAGGGTCAACAACGGCACGCCTCGCCCGATCACCGTCGACCAGCGGCTGCTGGACGACCACCCCGACCTGGTCGTCCGCTTCCTGGCGGTGCTGCTGGGCGCCGCCGACTGGGCCGCGAACCGGCCCGCCGAGGTCGCTCGCATCCTGCAGACCGAGACCGGGTCGGGTCCGGCCGGCGTGGCGGGCGCCTACCGCGGCCACTACCACCGCGGCCTGCACGCCGACCTCGACGACCTCCGCCTCACGCTGCTGGCCGAGCAGGAGGAGTTCCTACGGCGCCACGGCTTCCACGACAACCCCGTGGACGTCACCACCTGGGCCGACCCCGCGCCGCTGGCCAAGGCCCGCGCGCTCGTCCCACGCCTTCCCTTCATCGCACAGGAGCAGTCATGACACGCACGCTTTTCCGGCGCCACACCCTGGCCGCGCTGCTGACAGCGCTGCTGGCGGTGGCGGGCTGCGGCGGGTCGGGCGGCGACGCGGTCGACGCCGGCGGCGGCCGTACGGTCACCATCCGCATCCCCGACCCGGGCAACGCGGGCGTGCTGGCCCGGGGCAAGAAGGACGGCAGCCTGGCCAGGGCACTGGCCGCCGTCCACGCCAAGGTCGCCTGGACCGGCAGCTCCGGGCCGTTCGCCCCCGCCGCGCAGGAGTTGAACGCCGACAAGCTGGACATCGCGCAGGGCTCGATCACCTCGGCCATCGCCGCGCTCGCCCAGCGGCCCGGTTTCAAGCTGTTCGCCCAGGTCGCCCCCGACAAGAACGGCGAGGGCATCCTGGTGCGCAAGGGCTCACCGATCACCTCGGTCAGCGCCCTCATCGGTAAAAGGGTCGCCGTCAACAAGGGCGGCACGGCCGAATACCTGCTGCTCAAGGCGCTGGCCCAGGCGAACATCCCGGCCGACCGGGTGAACCGGGTGTACCTCGACCCGGGGCAGACCGCCGCGGTGTTCAACTCCGGGAAGGTGGACGCCTGGGCGGTCTGGGCGACGTACTCCATTCCGGAGATCGCCGCCACCGGCGCCCACTTCCTGGTGAACGGCGGCCAGATCGGCTCGCAGAACTACTCGGTGTTCGCCGTCCGCACCGGCTTCGCGGACGCGCACGCCGACGTTCTCCGGGCGCTCTCCACCTACCTGCACGACCAGAGCCTGCGGCAGATCCGAAACCCCGCGGACTTCGTCAACGTCTTCACCACGTCCGGCCCGCAGGCGGTCAGCGGGACCGCGAGGCGACTCACGATCGACGACGTGAGCAAGGGCGCCCCCACCGACGCGATCGGCGAGACGAACCTCGCCGACTTCGCCCAGGTCGCCAAGTTCTTCGCCGACCAGAAGATCACGCCTGCCGAGGTGGACGTGGCGCCGCACGTGGTGCGGCCGTGACCACCGCGTACCCCGATCTCATCGTCCCGCGGCCGGACCTGCCCCGGCCGAGGCGCCGGGGCGTGACACCGGTCCTGCGTACGGCCGGACCGCTGGCGCTGCTGGCCGGCTGGTGGGTCGCCTCGGCCACCGGAGTGCTCACCCCCGACGTGCTGGCCTCCCCCGCCACCGTGGCCAGGGCCGCACGGGAACTGTGGTCGGACGGCCAGCTCACCGACGCGCTGGGTGTCTCGTTGACGCGGGCCGTCCTCGGCCTGCTCTTCGGGCTGACCGCCGGTCTGGTGCTGGGCGTGGTGACCGGGTTCTCCCGGCTGGGCGAGGAGCTGCTGGACTCTCCGCTGCAACTCCTGCGGGCCCTGCCGTTCCTCTCCCTGGTGCCGCTGTTCATGGTCTGGTTCGGGATCGGCGAGGCGGCCCGGGTGATCCTCATCGCGGTCGCCACCACCTTCCCGATGTACGTCTCGACCGCGGGCGGAGTGCGCACCGTGGACCGGCGGCTGCTGGAGGCCATGCGGTCGTTCGGGCTGGGGCGGTGGCGGCTGGTCGCCGAGGTGGTGCTGCCGGGCGCGCTGCCGTCGCTGCTCGCCGGCTTCCGGCTGTCGATGACCCTCAGCGTGATCGCGCTCATCGCCGCGGAAGAGATCAACTCCACCTCCGGCATCGGCTACCTGATGACCCAGGCGCAGAGCTTCTCCCGTACCGACATCCTGTCCGTCTGCGTGCTGATCTACGGGCTGCTCGGGCTGGTGGCCGACCTGATCGCGCGAGGCGCGGAGCGGGTGCTGATGCCGTGGCGGCCGAGAGGGGCGGCCCGATGAGCGTCGCCGTGCACATCGAGGGACTGCGCCGGACCTTCGACGCCCGGTCGGTCCTGGACGGGCTGGACCTGGACATCCGGCGCGGCGAGTTCGTGGCGCTGCTCGGTGCCAGCGGCACCGGCAAGACGACACTGCTGCGCATCCTCGGCGCGCTGGAACGGCCCGACGCCGGGACCGTCCTCGTGCCCGAGGCCCGCACGATCGTGTTCCAGGAACCGCGCCTCGTGCCGTCCAAGCGGGCGCTCGGCAACGTGGTCGTGGGCCTGCCGCGCACCGCGGAGTCCCGTGAGCGCGGCCTGCGGGCGCTCACCGAGGTGGGCCTCGCCGGCCACGCACGGGCCTGGCCGCACACGCTGTCGGGCGGCGAGGCGCAGCGGGTGGCGCTCGCGCGTGCCCTCGTACGCGAGCCGGACCTCCTCCTGCTCGACGAGCCGTTCGCCGCTCTGGACGCGCTGACCCGGCTGCGGATGCAGGATCTGGTCGCCGACCTGGTGCGCACCCACCGTCCGGCGGTGCTGCTCGTCACCCACGACGTCGAGGAGGCGATCAAGCTCGCCGACCGCGTGGCGGTGCTCAGGGACGGCCGGCTCGTCACCGACGAGACGGTGGCCGCCGAACGGCCTCGTGACGCCACCGATCCCGCGTTCACCGCGCTGCGCCGCCGGCTGCTGGCCGACCTGGGCGTACGGGAGAACGAACCGGCCGTGGAGGCCATCGAAGGGGGACGACGTTGACACGTTTCCACATCACCGTGCCCACCCGTACGCCCGAACGGGTGGAGCTGCCGGAGTTCGTCACTGACCTGCGACCGCCCGACCGCGGCACGAGCCACCGTCTGGTCGGCCGGGCCGCCGAGCTGGCCGGCCTGGACGGCGCGCTGGTGCCGTTCGACCCCGGCGGCCTGGAGTCGCTGGTGGTCGCGGCGGGGCTGCTCCGCGACTCCCGGCGTATCGACGTGATCGCGGAGTTCCATCCGGGCATC
This sequence comes from Actinoallomurus acaciae, assembly GCF_042429965.1. NCBI lineage: Bacteria > Bacillati > Actinomycetota > Actinomycetes > Streptosporangiales > Thermomonosporaceae > Actinoallomurus > Actinoallomurus acaciae. The sequence goes on along the minus strand of NZ_JBHLZP010000321.1, from coordinate 4,532 downwards.
GCCACGCCCGTCTACGCGGCGAAGCTGTCGGCCTCGGCGCAGCGCTACACCGGCGGACGGCTCGGCTGGCGGCTCGTCGTGGACCTGGCCCCGGCCGTCGCCCGTGCCCAGGGCGACTTCCTGACCGGCGCCGCGCGGTACGCCCGCGCGGCGGAGTTCCTCACGGTCGCCCGGGGCGTCTGGAACGGTTCGGGCTTCGGTTTCGACGGTGAGTACTTCCAGGTCCTGGACGGCGGGCTGCCCGCGTCCCGCGCTCCGCGCCCGTTCCCCCGCGTCTACCTGTCCGGAACCTCGGACGAGGCGCTGGAGCTGTCGGCGAACCACGCCGACGTGCACGTACTCGACCCCGGTGACGATCCGGCGCTGGTGCCGGACGGGGTCGCCGCCGCCGTCCGGCTGCCGGTACGGGCGGGGTCGGACGAAGAGGTGGCGGCGGAGATCAGAGGACACCTGGACCGGGGCATCACGGAGTTCTTCCTCGAACCCTCCGCACCGCTGGACGACGCCTACCGGCTCGGGCAACGCGTCCTGCCGCTGCTGGAACAGGAGGTACGGCATGGTTGACGTCTACTGGCGGATCGCCATGGAGGGCGACGCTTTCGCGCTGCGGCTGGGCGACATCACCAGGGGCGGCTTCGGGCCGTTCCTGCCCGGCAGCCTCGGCCCGGGGCTGCGCACCGGAGCGCCCGACGGGTACGGCCCGCTGGACTACATGGCCGAGGTGGCGCGCTCCACCGAGCAGGCGGGCTTCGTGGGCGGGCTGATGCCCTCCTTCCCGCAGACCGACGACCCGTGGGCCGCGGCCTCCGCGCTGGCCCACGAGACCAGCACGTACCGGTTCATGATCGCCTTCCAGCCGGGGTTCCTGCACCCGGTGCAGGCGGCGCGGATGTCGGCCACCCTCCAGGCCGCGACCGGCGGCCGTGTCGTCTACAACATCATCTCCGGCGGGGGCGGCCCGCAGCAGCTCTGGTGGGGTGACCGGGTCGACCACGACGACCGGTACACCCGCACCTCGGAGTTCCTCGACGTGCTCAAGGGCGTGTGGCACGGGCCGTACGACCACGAGGGCCGTTTCTACCGGGTCGAAGGCGGAGCTCTGCCGCCGGGGTTGCGCGGGCAGCCGTTCCCGGAGATCTACTTTTCCGGGTCCTCGCCCGCCGCGATCGCCGCCGCCGGCCGTCACGCGGACTACTACCTGTCCTGGCTGGAGCCGTTCGACGCGCTCGCCGAGAAGTTCGACCTCGTCCGCCGCCACAGTGACACGCCCCCGAAGTTCGCCGTACGGGTGGACGTGCTGGCCCGGGAGACCGAGGAACAGGCGTGGGAGGAGATCGAACGCGGCTGGGAGCGTCTCGGCGAGACCGAGCGGACCCCCGAGGCCGTTGAGTCGGTCGGCTGGCGGCGCGGCCGGGAGTTCACCGCGGGCACCGGTGACTCCCACCGCGACCTGGAGGTCCAGCCGAACGTGTGGGGCGGCTTCAACCGGCTGCGCCCCGGCCCGCTCTTCGGCCTGGTCGGCGACTACCACCAGGTCGCCGCCCGGCTCGACGAGCTCATCGACCTCGGTGTGGACGCCTTCATCCTCGCCGGTGTGCCCCACCTGGAGGAGGCCCAGCGCGTGGGCCGCCACGTTCTTCCCCTGCTGAAAGGAAAGTCGTCATGACCCTGCGCGTCGGATTCTTCCCGCAGAACAACTCCCTGTGGGTGCTGCGGCACCGCGGCGTCCTGGAGCGGTCCGTCCCGGACGTGGAGTGGGTGGACCTGCGGTCGCTGCCCGCCGGAGAGCGGCCGAGGCCGACCGAGGGGCTGCCGTCGGCCCACGGCGACCATCTGTTCGACGGCGGCTACGACTTCATCGGCACCGGATCCACTCCCCCGGTCACGGCCCAGGCCAAGGGCCACGACGTGGTCTACGTCGCGATCTCCGGGCCACGGGTCGAGAACGGCCGCCTGGTCGTGCCCGCGGACTCGCCGATCGCCACGCCCGCCGACCTGAAGGGCAGGCGGGTCGCCCTCGGACACGGCTCCTGGCAGACCACGCTGCTGCTGTTCGCCCTGGAGCGGGCCGGGCTGAGCTGGCGCGACATCGAGCCGGTCGACGCCTACGGCAACGCCGCCGAACTGTTCCAAGAGGGCGAGGTGGACGCCTGGGTCGGGTCCTATCCGCACCTCACCGAGGTGGAGCGGCGCGGCCCCGTCCGAACGATCATCGAGACCGACGGGTTGTTCAGCCACCGCTCCCTGTGGTTCACCAGCCGGGCGTTCGCCACCGAACGACGCGGCGAACTGACCGCGATCGTGGCGGCACTGCAGGAGAGCGACGCCTGGATCCGGCAGAACCCCCGGGACGCCGCCGCGTTGTTCACCACCGACGACGGCGGAGACCTCGACGCCTGGGAGCATGCGCTGCGCACCCGGCCGTGGGGGCTCCATCCGGTCACTGGCGACTTCGTCGCCGAGCAGCAGCGCGCCGCCGACCTCTTCCACGCCAACGGCCTGATCGAACGGAGCATCCAGGTCGCCGACGCCGTCCTGCCGGAGATCAACGCTTTGGTCGAGGAGACGGCTCCTCAGGGGTGAGACGCCGGCCTCCCTGCTTGAGCGCCTCGGCAGGATGGGCCCTCCCTGCTATCGCGGCGCCGGAGGAAGACGTCCATGCGGGTCCTGCTCTCCGGCCTGCGGGGTCTTGGGAACCGGAGGAGCCCCGCCGGGCAACGTCGGCAGGTTGTGCCCGGCCACGCGGGCACATCACCATCGGCGAGCCCGTCTCGACGGCCGGGCTCGCCCGGTACCCGCTGCCCACCTTGCCTTTCCGCGCATCGCGGCGGTGCCGTCGAGTTCGCCCGCCGTCGCGCCGGGGCCGCCCCCGGAAAGATCGCCCGGTGTGGCCTGTCCGGCACGGGCCTACGCGGAGCCGCCCCGGCCGCCGCGACGGCCCTGCTCGCCGAGCCCCGGGAGGAGCTCATCCGCTCGCTGCTCGGCCGGCGGCCGGACGGGTTCTTCATGACCGGCACCGTCCACAGCCCGGCGGTGGCGACTGCTCAGGTATGGACACCCTTGCCGTACTCCTTGCGGGGCGTGCGGTCGGCTCAATCGCCGGGCAAGATGAGCGGGTGAACCAACTCGAAGAAGGCATCGCGCTTGACCTGGATTTCGGCAAGCTCGCCAAGGTCGCCGCGACGGGGGCCGACGTCCTTCCCGTTGTCTTGCAAGACCATGACAGCGGTGACGTCCTCTTCGTGGGATACGCCAACCAGGAAGCCGTGAAGGTCTCGCTGCGTGAGCGGATCGCGGTCCTGTGGTCGACCTCGCGCAACGAGCTATGGCGAAAGGGCGCAACCTCCGGCGACACGTTGGCGCTGGTCGACATCCGCGTCAACTGCGACCAGAACTCCCTGCTGTACGTGGTGCGCCGGACGACGGGCGGGGCTTGCCACACTCAGTCGCCTTCGGGCGCACCACGACCTACCTGCTACTACCGGACGATCGTCGACGAGACGTCGCTAGAACACGTCCTGTGAACGGACGCTAGTCCCCCTGCCGGGTCATCCCCTTCGCCCTTAGGGAAGCGGGCCAGGCCCTACCGGTGAAGGTGGAGCGCCCCCACCGGACGAACGACCTTCGCCGGTAGGACCTGGCCCGCTTGGCTACGCCTGGGGCGTCGCCGCCGGGCCAGCAACTGAGCGGTGTCCCTCCGGTCGCCCGGCGGCGGCCGGAGAGGTCGCGGGTCAGCGCAGCAGGCCGCGGCGTGCGAGGTTGGTCATCAGGGCGCGTATCCCGAAGTCCCACGGAGCGCAGTCCTGGGTGTGCTGGACCTCGTGGGTGAGGGTCCCGAGTTCCGGCGTGGAGATCCGTACGACGTCGCCCTGGTGGTGGGTGAAGCCCCAGCCGGGGCGCCCCCGGTCGTTGACCGGCGCGAACATCGTGCCCAGCAGGAGGACGGCGCCGTCCGGGTACTGGTGGTGGTCGCCCATGAGCTGGCTCACCAGGTCGGCCGGGTCCCGGCTGATCTGGCCGTGCGGCGACGCCCCGCTCATCGTGAAGCCGTCGGCGCCGACGACCTCCAGCCGGACGGTCGTCGACCGGATGTCGTCCAGCCCGAACGTGCGGTCGAACAAGCGTACGAAGGGGCCGAGCACGCAGGAGGCGTTGTTGTCCTTCGCCTTGGGCAACAGCAGCGCGGAACGACCCTCGTAGTCGCGGAGGTTGATGTCGTCGGCGAGCGTGGCGCCGACGATGTCACCCCGTGACGAGACGACCAGGCCGACCTCCGGCTCCGGGTTGTTCCACTCCGACTCGCGCAGCACGCCCGCGCGGCTGCCGTGGCCCACGGCGGACAGCGGCAGCGCCTTCGTGAAGATCTCGGCGTCGGGCCCGATGCCGACCTCCAGGTACTGGCTCCACTCTCCGCGCGCCACCAGCCGCCGCTTGACCTCGGCGGCCTCGGGCGAACCGGGGCGCAGCGTACGGAGGTCGCCGCCCAGCGCCTCCGCCAGGTCCGCGCGGATCGCCGCGGCGGCGCCGGGGTC
>NZ_JBHLZP010000320.1:0-9827 GCF_042429965.1 Actinoallomurus acaciae | reverse complement strand
CGGGCCACCGCCCGGCCCGTACGGCGGGCCACCGCCCGGCCCGTACGGCGGGCCGCCGTGGCGTCCCCTTCCCGCTCCGGCCGTCGACCCGGCCGACCTGCGTCCGCGGCGCCTGTGGTTCGTGCTCGCGGCGGTGATCATCGTGGCGGGCCTGACGACCGGTGCGGTGCTCGCCGCCGGCCTGATCCGCGACGCCGTCCCGACCGCCACGTTCACCGCGAACGAGACGGTGACCGTTGCGCTGAGACGGAGTCCGAGGCCGGGCTTCTACGTCACCGACGCCGGCTCGCTATCGGATCGTTGTTTCGCCCGTGACGCGGCCGGACACCAGATCTGGGCGAGACCGAGGGCCACACCACGATCACGATCAACAACACGCGCTGGCGCGTGCTCTCCTTCCTGAGCATCCCCGCCGACGGCACGTATCAGGTCGGCTGCGTCGCCACCGCCGCGGACACCGGCGCACGGTACGGCGTGGGCACACCGCCGGAGGCTCACGAGATGTTCACCACCATGCTCACCGTGACCGTCATTTGGGTCGGCGCGATAGCGATCGGCGTCGTGATCATCATCGTCATCGTGGTGCGGCGTGGCTCGAACCGCCGCCGCGTGCTCGCGGGCCCGATGCCGCGCTGAGCGCGACCGCGCGGCCGGCGGCGGCCCCCGAGCCGCCGTCGGCCGTGTGGTCAGGCACGCTCGAACCTCAGGTCCCCGAACATCACGTTCTTCGTCATCGGGCGGTTCAGGAACTCGTGCGGGAAGCCGGGCTCGATCGCGCTGGCCGCGTCCAGCTCGGCGAGCGCCGTGCCGGGCAGCGTCAGGTCGAGAGCGCCGAGGTTGTCCTCGAGCTGGCCGAGGGTCCGCGCGCCGATGATCGGGGCCGTCACGCGTGAGTCGCGCAGCGTCCAGGCGAGGGCGACCTGTGAGGGCGTCACGCCGAGGTCGCTCGCGACCTTCGAGACGACGTCGGCGATGGCGAGCCCGCGTTCGGTCAGCGCGCCGTTGGCGGCGGCGACGTTCTTGCGGGTGCCTTCGGCCGCGGCCGAGCCGCCCCCGTGGTCCAGGTCGTCCCGGGTGTACTTGCCGGTCAGCACGCCGCTGCCCAGCGGCGACCAGGGGATGACGCCGAGGCCCATCTCCCCGGCCATCGGGATCAGGTCGCGCTCGACGGTCCGCTCGATCAGGCTGTACTCGATCTGCAGCGCGACCAGGGGAGACCAGCCTCGCAGGTCGGCGATCGCCTGCATGCGCGAGACCTGCCAGGCCGGCGTGTCGGAGATGCCGACGTACAGGACCTTGCCCGCCCGTACGAGGTCGTCCATGGCCCGCAGGATCTCCTCCACCGGCGTCGTGAAGTCCCACGCGTGCAGGTAGAGCAGGTCGATGTAGTCGGTCCCCAACCGGCGCAGGCTGTCCTCCACCGAGCGGACCATGCTCTTGCGGTGGTTGCCGCCGGAGTTGGGGTCGCCGGGCCGCGACGTCAGGGTGTACTTGGTGGCGATCACCAGGCCGTCGCGGCGGTCGGCGACGAACTCCCCGACGAGCCGTTCGGCGGTGCCGTTCGTGTACTGGTTCGCGGTGTCGACGAAGTTGCCGCCCCGGTCGACGTACGCGTCGAAGATGCGGCGTGACTCGTCCTTCGCGGCACCCCAGCCCCAGTCGGAGCCGAACGTCATCGTCCCCAGCGCCAGCGGTGAGACCCGCAGGCCCGAACGCCCCAGCAGCCGGTAGGTGTCCAACGGTCCAGACACAGTTGTGTCCCCTTCGTGAAGTCACTCGCCCGGCCCTTCGGCCGAGCCGTCCCGCACAGCCTGCGCCGGGAGCGGAAGAGGGCGTAAGGGAAGCCTCATCATGGGATCGGCGCTCCCAGGTAGATTCGAGCTCATGAGTGACAGGGTCGATGTGGCTCACGAGCTGGCGGTCTTCCTGCGGGCGCGGCGTGAGCGCCTCAGCCCCGAGGACGTCGGCCTGCCGCGGCGCCGGCGGACCCGGCGCACGCCCGGCCTGCGCCGGGAGGAGGTCGCGGAGCTGGCCGCGGTGAGCGTCGACTACGTCATCCGGCTGGAGCAGGGCCGTGGGCTGCGGCCCTCTCCGGACGTGCTCGACGCGCTCGCCGGCGCCCTGCGGCTGAGCGACGACGAACGCGCGTACCTGTTCGACCTGACCCGGCACTGGTCGGCGGGCCGCAGGCCGTCCGGCGACGCCGCGGAGTGGCTGTCCTCGCTGGTGCACGACCTGTCGCCGCTGCCGGCCATGGTGGTCGACCATCGCTTCGACATCGTCGCGTGGAACCCCGAGATGGCCTGGCTGATGCTCGACTTCCCCAAGCTCCCGGAGGAGCAGCGCAACACGATGTACCTCTGTGTGCTGCACCCGGAGTACACCGGCCTCTATCTCGACCGTGAACGCACCATCCGCGAGGGCATCGCCGACCTGCGGGCGGCCTGGGCCGCGCACCCTGACGACACCGCGCTCGCGGACCTGGTCGAGCGGCTGCGGTCCCAGAGCGAGGAGTTCGCCCGGCTGTGGGAGCGCCGCGACGTCATGGTGAACGGGCACGGGACCAAGGCGCTGCTGCATCCACGCGTCGGCCCGATCTCCATCGAGTACGAGGTTCTGACGCCGCTGGGCGACGGGAGCCGACGGCTGGTCATCTACCGCGCCGCCGACCCGGTGTCGCAGGAGGCGCTCGACGCGGTGGCCCGTGAGGCGCGGGCCGGCACGCCCGCCCTCCGCGCGATCTGACCGCGGCTCTCTCAGGTCGACTGGGCGGCGCGGCCCCTCAGCCGGTTGACGATGGTGTTCGCGGCGTCACGGGTGAGGTCGCCGCTGATGAGGATGCGGCCCTTGGTGATCGGAGCGTCCACCCGGGGCGCGGCCACCACCTGGTCCCGTACGGTCAGCGCGAACGGACGGCCCGTGGCACCGCGGGTCAGCCGGGTCAGGGCGCGGCCGTCGGCCGGGATGAGGCTGAGCGACACGGCGTACCCACCGGCCTTCATCCGCTCCACGTGGATGTCGTTGACGCGCTTGATGGTGATGCCGACGGCGAGCTGGTAGCAGATCGGGCCGGTGGCGCTCTGCCCGATCGCGCCCTGTACGCCCGGCGGGCACTGCGCGCCGGGGATCTCCTGGGTCACCGGATAGATCTTCAGCGGCGCGGAGAAGCGCACGGGATGTTCCTGGGAGAAGGCGGCGATCAGCGTTCCGGTCAGGGCGATCGCCGCGATCACCACCCAGAGCGCGATCACTACCGCGATCAGTCCAGGCCGTGCGTGGGGGCGCCGCGCGGCTCGCATCGTGACCTCCGTTCTGCCGTCCTCAAGGGAGGACGATTGCGATCCGGTCCGGGTTGACCCGCCCACTCCGAAAAGGCCACGGGTCACCGGGGAATCCGGCCGGAGCCGTACTAAGTGGCGATCATCATTGGGATCATCGCACCATGGGCGCGCGCGTTCCAGGACAGGTACGAGAGCGGCAGGGTACGAGGGCGGCGCGGCGAAACGGGGCGAATAAGGTCATGGCATGAGACGGGGATGGGCGGCGGCGGTCGCCGGTGTGGCGGTCGTGCTCGCCGGGGCTCTCACCTGGGCGTCCGTCGGTGACGAGCCGCGGGTGAAGGCGACGGACCAGCGCATCACGGTCGTCGACGGGCCGAAGAACGACCAGCACGTCACTCTCGACACGACCTTCTTCCCGCCCGTGCACGGTGGCCGCGCCCCGGCGGTGCTCCTCGCGCACGGGTTCGGGGGGAGCAAGGACGACACACGGTCCCAGGCCGAGGATCTCGCGCGGCACGGGTACGCCGTGCTCACCTGGTCGGCGCGCGGCTTCGGGCAGTCCGGCGGCCAGATCACACTCGACTCGCCGGACTACGACGTGAAGGACGTCCGGCAGCTCGTCGACTGGCTGGCGCGCCGTCCGGAGGTGCGCCTCGACAAGCCCGGCGATCCGCGGGTCGGCGTCGCGGGGCAGTCCTACGGCGGCGCGATCTCCCTGCTGGCGGCCGCGTACGACTCACGGATCGACGCGATCGCGCCGCAGATCACCTGGTACGACCTGGCCGACGCGCTGTTCCCCGACGCGACCGGCGCCGGCCCGGCGAACGGGGTGTTCAAGAAGGCCTGGGCCGGCATCTTCTTCACGAGCGGCGCGTCGTCCACAGCCTGTGGACGATTCCTGCCGTCGCTGTGCTCGATGTACCAGAAAGTGGCCGAGACCGGACGGCCGACGCCGGAGGCGATCGCGACGCTCCACCGCGACAGCCCCGCGTCCGTGGCCGGCCGCATCCACGTGCCGACCCTGCTCGTCCAGGGCCAGACCGACTCGCTGTTCCCCCTCGACCAGTCCGACCGCAACGCCCGCGCCATCACCGGCGCGCCGGTGCGGACCGTCTGGTACCAGGGCGGGCACGACGGTGGCGACCCCGAGACGTCGCGGGTCAACGGCCTGGTCACGGGCTGGTTCGACCACTACCTCAAGGGCGGTCCGCTGCCGGATGACGGCGGTTTCATCGTCACCCGTACGGGCGGCATCGACTCCTCCACCCAGCGCGTGACGATCAGCGCGGCGTCCGCGCCCCGCTACCCCGGGCTGGCCGGGGCGACGCGGCGGTCCGTCCCGCTCAGCGGCGAGCAGGCCACGATCCAGAACCCGGCCGGCGGCTCGCCGTCCTCGATCTCCTCGATGCCCGGCCTCGGCCTGCTCGGCGCCGTCCCGAGCACGCCGGCCACGGGCGGCCTCGGCGTCGACCTGCCCGGGCAGTCCGCGACGTTCGACTCCGAACCGCTCGACGCGTCCCTGCAACTGACCGGCGCCGAGCAGGTGCGCCTGCGCGTCAAGGCGGTGCGGCCCTCATCGGAAACGCCCACGCTGTTCGCCAAGGTGTACGACGTCGACCCCGAGGGCCAGGCGTCACCGGCACGCCGCATCGCCGCGCCGCTGCGTCTCGACGGCACCGGGCAGGTGACGCTGCCGGCGATGGACTACCGGTTCGCGGCGGGGCACCGGATCCGGCTGGTGTTCAGCACCACCGACATGGGCTTCGCCTCCCCGGCCCGCCCGGCCGCCTACCAGGTGTCGCTCGAGTCGCCGCTGAGCGTGCCGGTCGACCCGGCGCTGCGCACGCCGCCCGCGCCGCTGCCGTGGTGGGTCTGGGGCTTCCCGGTCATCGCCGTGGTGGCCGGAGTCGTCATCGCGGCGACGTCACGGCGGCGCCGCCCGCGCGGGGGCGGCGAGGCGGACGCCGGAACACCGCTGGAGATCAGCGGCCTGACCAAGCGGTACAAGAACGGCTATCTCGCCGTGGACGACCTGTCCTTCCGCGTCGAGCGGGGCCAGGTCTGCGGGCTGCTCGGCCCGAACGGCGCCGGCAAGACCACGACCCTGCGCATGCTCATAGGGCTGATCCACCCCGACGACGGGGAGATCCGCATCTTCGGCGAACCCGTACGGCCGGGCGCGCCCGTGCTGTCCCGGCTGGGCTCATTCGTCGAGGGGCCCGGCTTCCTGCCGCACCTGTCCGGACGCGACAACCTCGAGCTGTACTGGAAGGCGGCCGGGCGCGGCGAGTCCCACATGGAACGGGCCCTGGAGATCGCCGGCCTGGGCGACGCCGTGCGCCGTCCGGTGCGCACCTACTCACAGGGCATGCGGCAGCGGCTGGCCATCGCGCAGGCGATGCTGGGCCTGCCGGACCTGCTCGTCCTCGACGAGCCGACCAACGGCCTGGACCCGCCGCAGATCGCGGAGATGCGCGAGGTGCTGGTCCGGTACGCCGCCGAGGGCCGCACCGTCATCATCTCCAGCCACATGCTGGCCGAGGTCGAGCAGACCTGCACCGACGTCGTCGTCATGCACAAGGGCCGGCTCGTCGCCGCCGGTCTGGTCGCCGAGATCGCCGGGAACGCCGGCTCGGTCGTCATCGGCACGCCGGACGTCGACCGCGCGCTGAGCGTGCTGGCCTCGCTGGAGGGCATCGAGAACGCCGAGCCGTACGAACCGGGCGTTCTCGTCCGGATCAACGGCTCGCCGCCGTCCGCCGTCGTCGCCGCGCTCGTCGGCGGCGGCGTCGCGGTGGAGCGCGTCGCACCGCACCGCCGTCTCGAGGACGCGTTCCTGGCGCTGATCGGGGAGGACTCATGAGTGACACGGGGCGGCGGGGCGCGGACCCGACCTACCGCCCGCGCCGTACGCTGCCGCTGCGCGTGGAGGCCGTCCGGCAGCTGCGCCGGCGCCGTACGTGGATCGCGTTCGCGGTGCTGCTCCTGCTGCCGTGGGTGCTGGCCGCCGCGTTCAAGATCGGCGGCTCGCCGTCCGGCAACGACCCGAACACGCCCGGCCTCGTCACCGTGGCCACGACCGGCGCGCTGAACTTCACCGCGTTCACGCTGTTCGCGTCGGTGGGCTTCCTGCTCGTGGTCGCGGTGGCGCTGTTCTGCGGCGACACGGTGGCCAGCGAGGCCGGCTGGGCGTCCCTGCGCTACCTGCTCGCCGCCCCCGTGCCGCGCGTGCGCCTGCTGCGGCAGAAGCTCATCGTCGCCCTGTCCCTGTCGGCGGTCGCGGTGCTCAGCCTGCCGGTCATGGCCATGATCACCGGCATCTACGTCTTCGGCTGGGCGCGCCTGCGGCTGCCCGCGACCGACACGGCCCTGCCGAACGGCACCGCGCTCACCCGGATGCTCATCATCGTCGGGTACACGCTCGTCTCCGAACTGGTCGTGGCGGCGCTGGCGTTCCTGCTGTCGGTCACCACCGACTCACCGCTCGGCGCGGTCGGCGGCGCGGTGGGGCTGGTGATCGTGAGCAACATCATCGACGCGGTCACCGCGCTCGGGCACTGGCGGGAGTTCCTGCCCACGCACTGGCAGTTCGCCTGGACCGACGCGTTGCAGCCGGACCTGGTATGGACCGGCATGGTCAAGGGCATGGTGCTGTCGGCGTCGTACGCGGTGATATTTCTCGCGCTCGCCGTGCGCCGATTCCGCGACAAGGACGTTGTCAGCTGAGGTCCGCAGGCACGATGCTTGAAACGGCCTCGCGCGTCGTACTCGGCTGGAGTGATCATGGAAGAGCTTCTGGTGTTCGGCGGGTCGGGCAGTCGCCGTCTCACCACGGCGATCTGCCGGCATCTGGGGGTCGAGCCCGGCGACGGCGAGGTCATCCGATTCTCCGACGGCAACCTGTTCGTCAAGGCCAACCAGAACGTCCGCGGCCGGCACGTCTACATCGTGCAGTCGACGGTGTTCCCGGCCAACGACAACTTCATGGAGCTGCTGTTCTGGATCGACGCGTTCAAGCGCGCGAGCGCCGCGTCGGTCACCGTGCTCATGCCGTACTTCAGCTACGCCAAGGCCGACAAGAAGGACGAGCCACGCGTCTCGATCCGGGCGCGGGTGTGCGCCGAGGCGATCGAGGCGGCGGGCGCCGCACGGGTCGTCACGATGGACCTGCACGCACCGCAGATCCAGGGCTTCTTCACGCTGCCCGTCGATGACCTGTACGCCCTGCCGATGCTCGCCGAGGCGATCGGCACGGCCGACGACCTGGTCGTGGTCTCCCCGGACGTCGGCTTCGCCAAGCAGGCGCGCAAGTTCGCCACCCGGCTCGGCGCGCCGCTCGCCATCGCCGACAAAGAACGCGTCGACCACAGTGAGGCGGCGCGCATCATCGACCTCATCGGCGACGTGGAGGGCCGCGACGCCGTCATCGTGGACGACTTCACCATCACCGCCGGCACACTCGTGGAGGTCGCCGAGGCCCTGATCGACCGCGGCGCCCACAGCGTGCGCGCGGCGGTCACGCACGGGGTGTTCACCGGCAAGTCGATGGAACGGCTCGACGACAGCCCCATCTCGCGTCTCTACGTCACCGACACCGTGGAGAACCAGCCGGTGAAGCTGTCGGCCAAGGTGGAGACGGTGTCGGTCGCACCGCTGTTCGCCGAGGCCATCGGCCGCATCCACCGCCGCGAGAGCATCAGCGTCCTGTTCCAGTGAGTGCGCCGGGCCGACGGCCCGGCGCGTGTTTCCCTCAGCCGCAGTGCACGTTGGACTTCAGTAGCCAGGCGTCCTCCACCTGGGCCTCGAGGTCGATGCACTGGCCTGCGGCCGAGACGTACACCGGGCCCGCGTAGTACTTGTAGTTGCCCTGGTCGGGCGTCCACAGAGGGTCGCTGTGCCGGGCGATCTTCACCATCTTGAAGGTCGCCGTGCCGTACGTGCTGCCGACGCCGTAGGTGAGCGCGCAGTTCTTCCCGGAAGAAGACGCGTAGTAGAGCTCCAGGGACCCCTTCTTCACCCCGCTGCTCGTCGAGACGTTGTAGACGTCGATCAGCGAGTAGCCGCTCCCGCAGGGACCGGCGGCGTACGCCGGTGCGGCCACGGCGACGGCACACGAGGCGGCCAGCGCGACCGTCGCGAGTGCCGCGGTCTTACGACGCATGGACATGCGTCCCCCTTCGTCCTGAATCATGAGCTGATCATCATCTCAGCACGGCTCCGACACCACTCGCCCCGGTACGGCCGGCCGGGGAGGGGCCCGGCCGGGCGTCCGTGCTACGCGACGGGGCCGACGAGGCAGATGACCTTCCGGTCGCCGAGCGTCCACTGGGCCTTGCTGGGCGAGAGGTAGTACAGCTGCGACTGCTTCTTCGCGGTCCGGTGCGACGCCTCGTACCGCCTGGTGCAGCCACGCTCGGCGGACGCGCTCGAACTCGCGTTGCCGGGCCACGAGCCCTGCGGCAGCGAGAAGACCGCGAAGACCTTGTTGCTGCCCGGTGTGCCGCACGGCTGGGCCTTGACGGTCGTGACCTCGCCGGTCTGCGGCGCCACGCAGTCACCGACGCGCAGTGTGTCCGGGGCCGCCTTCTGCGTCGAGTTGATCTGCCCGTTCGCGTCGCGCTTCGGCTCGTGCCATCGGGACAGCGCGGCCACGCCGACGCCGATGCCCACGGCCCACAGCAGCGACAGAATGAGGCCGGTAACGGCCAGTCCGACGCCCTTGTCGCCCCGGCGGCGCGTACGCACGAGTGCCGCGAGGCCGAGAACCAGGTTCACCGGAATGGTGATCACCAGGAAGCCCAGGATTCCGAGGATGAGGGACGTGATGGCCAGGCCATTGGTGGAGCGACGGCGGTCGCGATCGGCCCCGCCGTAGGGGCCGGTGCCGTACCAACCCGGCTCGGTGGCGGGGGCTTGAAACGACATTGCTTGTTTCCTTCCGGCGTAGTGCGAACGTTCCGCGGCCAGCTTTCGCCCTCGCTGTGCCGGATCGCTGTCGTTATGCTGTGGCGCACTGCGCTCTCACTGCCGCCCCCCTGGGCGCTCTGACTGCCGCGCGGTATCGGGCCTGCTCACGGGGTACGCAGGCCCGCGCGGAAAGGAAAACTGTGACCGTGCCGCTCATGGCCGCATCGGTCCGGTTCGAGATCCTCGGCCCGCTGCGCGCCTGGCGCGAGGACACCGAACTGGACCTCGGACCGGGCAAACAGCGGGCCGTCCTCGCCGTGCTCCTGCTCAACGCCAACCGGCCCACGCCGACGGCCCGGATCGTCGACGCCGTCTGGGGGAACGAACCCCCCGAGAACGGCGTCAACGTCGTCCAGAAGTACGTCGCGGGGCTGCGGCGGATCCTGGAGCCCGGCCGATCGCCCCGCACCCCGGGGCAACTCCTGACGCTGACCGAGGCCGGGTACACGCTCGTCGTGCCGCCGGGCCGCCTCGACGCCGAGGTGTTCACCGACCACGTCACGCGGGCCCGGACGGCCGGCCGTACCGCCGACGCCGCCGGGCACCTCAGGGCCGCGCTCGCGCTGTGGCGCGACGAGC
>NZ_JBHLZP010000319.1:0-9515 GCF_042429965.1 Actinoallomurus acaciae | reverse complement strand
GCGGTGGCCGCCGGGGCCCGGGTCGCCCGCGCGCTGGAGATCCTCGCCGACGACGCCCCCGAGCACCTCGTGGCGGCCGGCCGGCTGCGCCTGGAGCACAAGCAGGCCTCGCTGGAGGAGCTCGGCCAGCTCGCCGAGCCGCCGCTGACCAAGGACGCCATCGCCGGCCGGATCCGGCGGCTGCTGGCCATGGCCGACAAGCGCGCCATGGACCAGGGCATCGCCGGCACCGAGGCCAACGTCACCGCCGACATGCTCGCCCCCTGATACCGGCGAACGCGAGGAGGGCCCGCCGGGCGACGGCGGGCCCTCCTCATGCGCTGGGGGACGCTCAGCGCTGCGGATACTGCGGTCCCTGGCCGGGCTGCCCGCCGTAGGGCTGCTGTTGCCCCGGCCCGTACGGCTGCGGGTTCTGCCCATACTGCTGCTGGGGGCCCGGGTACGCCGGGCCGGACGGCTGCTGCGGCGCGTACGGCTGCTGGGGAGCGGCGTACGGTGCGGGTGCGGCCGCCATCGCCCGGGCGGCCTGGATGCGCCGCAGGACCATGCTGAACGCCGCGGCCGCGCCGATCGCCCAGAACAGGTACGTCTTGCCGTCGAGAGAGTCGAAGTACAGCTTCGGGTGGTGCATCTCGACGTTGATGAGCCTGGAGAAGGCGATGTGGTCCTTGTGCGCGGCGTACGCGAGGAAATCCCCGAGCGCACAGCCGATGACCGTGAACAGGGCCGCCACCAGGGCGATGCCCGTGCTCGACGGCCGGGCCGCGAACATGGTCAGGCCGACCAGGGCCCCGACCCCGATCGCCACGAGGCTGAACTCGTGCGCGGTGACGACGGTGATGACCGCCCAGAGGGCGGCGCCGAGGATCATCGCGAGCAATCCTGCGGCGATCGCCTTGCCGTTGCCCCCACGTGGGCGCGCCGACGATTCGTGCATGACACCTACCTTGCCGTTTTGTGGGCGCAGGCAGGTCTTCACCTGATGAATCAGCGCCCCACCCTTGATCCGTGGTGGGTTTGATGGGCGGATGATGCGTATGGTTCCAGACAATTTGGTCTAGACCACGACTGGACCAACATGGTCTAGACCAATTAGGCTGCTTCTGGTTCGCCGCCCGCCATGGATGTTGGCTCCCGGCCGGGCGGCGGGCCGATCGCCCGGGCGCCGCGGTGACGAGTTCCCCGCCCGGGTTCGATAAGGTCGGATCTGAAAAAGATGAAGTCAATGCCCCCGGTAGACGACGCCGGGGACGAAGGAGAATGGTGCCGTGACCATCCGGGTTGGCGTGAACGGCTTCGGCCGTATCGGCCGTAACTTCTGGCGTGCTCTCAACGCCGCCGGTGGCGACGTTGAGATCGTGGCGGTCAACGACCTCACCGACAACGCCACGCTCGCTCACCTGCTCAAGTACGACAGCATCCTCGGCCGGCTGCCGGAGGACGTGAAGGCGGGTGCCGACGAGATCACCGTGGGCGGCCACACCATCAAGGCCTTCGCCGAGCGCGATCCGGCCAAGCTGCCGTGGGGCGACCTCGGCGTGGACATCGTCGTCGAGTCGACCGGCCTGTTCACCGACGCCAACAAGGCCAAGGTGCACGCCGAGAACGGCGCGAAGAAGGTCATCATCTCCGCGCCGGCCAAGAACGAGGACGTCACGATCGTCCTGGGCGTGAACGACGACGCGTACGACCCGGCGCAGCACACGATCATCTCGAACGCGTCCTGCACCACCAACTGCCTGGGCCCGATGGCCAAGGTGATCAACGACACCTTCGGCATCGAGCGTGGCCTGATGACCACGATCCACGCCTACACCCAGGACCAGAACCTCCAGGACGGCCCGCACAAGGACCTGCGCCGCGCCCGCGCCGCCGCGCTCAACGTCGTGCCGACCAGCACCGGCGCCGCCAAGGCGATCGGCCTGGTGCTGCCCGAGCTCAAGGGCAAGCTCGACGGCTACGCGCTGCGCGTGCCGGTGCCGACCGGCTCGGCCACCGACCTCACCGCCACGCTGTCGCGTGAGACCACGGTCGAGGAGGTCAACAACGCGCTCCGCGCCGCCGCCGAGGGCCCGCTGCGCGGCATCCTCACCTACACCGAGGACCCCATCGTCTCCAGCGACATCGTCACCGACCCGGCGTCCTGCATCTTCGACGCGGGCCTGACCAAGGTGATCGGCGACCAGATCAAGGTCGTCGGCTGGTACGACAACGAGTGGGGCTACTCCAACCGCCTCGTCGACCTCGTCAAGCTCGTGGGTGCGAGGCTCTGAGCCCGATGCGAACGATCGATGAGCTCGGTGACGTGCGCGGCAAGCGGGTCCTGGTCCGTTCGGACCTGAACGTCCCGCTCGCCGACGGCGTGATCGGCGACGACGGCCGCATCCGCGCCAGCGTGCCCACCATCAACGAGCTCGCGGAGAAGGGCGCACGCGTCATCGTGTGCGCCCACCTCGGCCGCCCCAAGGGGACGCCACAGCCGGAGTTCTCGCTGAAGCCGGTCGCGGCCCGCCTGGGCGAGTTGCTCGGCCGCGAGGTGCGCTTCGCCGACGACACGGTCGGCGAGTCCGCGGCGGCGACGGCCGGAGCGCTGGCCGACGGCGAGGTCGCCCTCCTGGAGAACCTCCGCTTCAACGCGGGGGAGACCAGCAAGGACGACGCCGAGCGCGGCGCGTTCGCCGACGCCCTGGCCGGTCTCGCCGAGCTGTACGTCGGCGACGGCTTCGGCGCGGTGCACCGCAAGCACGCCAGCGTCTACGACGTGCCGCAGCGGCTTCCGCACGCGGCCGGCGGGCTGGTCGCCGCCGAGGTCGAGGTGCTCAAGCAGCTCACCGAGGACCCCAAGCGCCCGTACGTGGTGGTCCTCGGCGGCGCGAAGGTCTCCGACAAGCTCGGTGTGATCGCCAACCTGCTCGGCAAGGTCGACCGCCTCCTCATCGGCGGCGGCATGGCCTACACCTTCCTCAAGGCCCAGGGCCACGAGGTCGGCAACTCCCTTCTGCAGGAGGACCAGCTCGACCAGGTCAGCGGCTTCCTCAAGGAGGCCGAGGAGCGCGGTGTCGAGCTCGTGCTGCCGGTCGACGTGCTGGCCGCGACCGAGTTCGGCGCCGACGCGCCGCACGAGGTCGTCGGCGCGACCGCGATCCCGGCCGACCGCGAGGGCCTCGACATCGGCCCCCGCACGCGTGAACTGTTCGCGAGCCGGCTCGCCGACGCGGCGACGGTGTTCTGGAACGGCCCGATGGGCGTGTTCGAGTTCGACGCCTTCTCCGGCGGCACCCGCGCGGTGGCCGAGGCTCTGATCGCCTCGGACGCGTTCACCGTCGTCGGCGGCGGTGACTCGGCGGCGGCCGTACGCAAGCTGGGCCTGCCCGAAGACGGGTTCTCGCACATCTCGACCGGCGGCGGCGCGAGCCTCGAATACCTCGAAGGCAAGACGCTGCCCGGCCTGGCCGCTCTGGAGGACTGATCGTGGCGCCGAAGAGTGCCGCCGGCGAGGGGGGCCGCAAGCCCCTCATCGCCGGCAACTGGAAGATGAACCTCAACCACCTCGAGGCGATCGCGCACGTCCAGAAGCTGGCGTTCGGTCTCAAGGAGGCCGACTACGAGGCGACCGACGTCGCGGTGCTCCCGCCGTTCACCGACATCCGCAGCGTGCAGACGCTGGTGGACGCCGACCGGCTGGTGTTGAAGTACGGCGCCCAGGACATCTCGGCGCACGAGAAGGGCGCCTACACCGGCGAGGTGTCGGGGGCGATGCTCGCCAAGCTCGGCTGCACCTACGTGCTCGCCGGCCACTCCGAGCGCCGTGAGTACCACAACGAGGACGACGCGCTCGTCAACGCCAAGGTGAAGGCGGCGTTCAAGCACGAGCTGACGCCGATCCTGTGCGTCGGGGAGGGCCTGGAGATCCGCCAGGCCAATGAGCACCTGTCGCACACGCTCGGCCAGCTCGAAGGCGCCTTGGAGAAGGTGCCCGCGGACCAGGCCCGGCAGATCGTCATCGCGTACGAGCCGGTCTGGGCGATCGGCACCGGCGAGGTCGCCACCCCCGATGACGCGCAGGAGGTGTGTGGCGCGATCCGCACACGCCTCGCCGAGCTGTACAGTGGAGATCTCGCCGATCAGGTGCGCATCCTCTACGGCGGCTCCGTCAAGGGTGACAACATCGCCGGCATCATGGCCAAGGCGGACATCGACGGGGCGCTCGTCGGGGGTGCCAGCCTCGATGCCGGAGAGTTCATCAAGATCTGCCGGTTCCGTGAGCGGCTCGCCTGATATCCGTTGCCGGACTGAGCGTTTCTGCTGAGACAGGCGGGGGTAGTGACGTACCCTCGGAACGGATGACCTGAATACGCGACTATTCCCCGCGCCCGGCGGGGTGAATCACGAAAGCGCTGAACTGCTGTGATCATCGGAACTTCCATCGTCCTCATCATCACGAGCGCGCTGATGGTGTTGCTCGTCCTCCTCCACAAGGGCAAGGGCGGTGGCCTGTCGGATCTGTTCGGTGGCGGTATCAGCTCATCGCTGGGCGGGTCGTCCGTGGTCGAGCGCAACCTCGACCGGCTCACGATCGGCACGGGCATCATTTGGTTTCTGTCGATCATCGCCCTGGGCCTGCTGTTCGCACACGGCCACCACGGCTGATCCGCGGCACGGGCATATCGCCAGGCAGTGTTGACGGCCGTCGCGTCCTCGTCGCGACGGCAGGAATAACGAGGAGTACTCCGTGGGTAGTGGCAACGCCATTCGGGGCAGCCGCGTCGGTGCCGGCCCGATGGGAGAGGCCGAGCGCGGTGAAGCGGCACCCCGGGTGTGGGTGACGTTCTACTGCGCGAACCGGCACGAATCGCGGCCGAGCTTCGCGACCGACGTCGCCGTACCGGACCAGTGGGACTGCCCCCGCTGTGGTTTCCCCGCCGGCAAGGACCCCCAGAACCCCCCTGCGCCCCCGCGCAACGAGCCGTACAAGACGCACCTCGCGTACGTGAAGGAGCGGCGCAGCGACGCCGACGGTGAGGCCATCCTCGAGGAGGCCCTCACCAAGCTCCGCAACGAGCGGGCCGCGATCCAGGCGGCCATGGAGCGCGCCCGCAACTAGGCATGGCCGCGACGGCCCGGTGCACGCCTCGGCGTCCACCGGGCCGTCGCCGTTTCGGGCCCGTCTCACCACCCTCCGCCGCGCGACAGGCCCTAGGGTGGGCCCGTGAGCCGGTGGACCTGTCCGCGGTGCGACCGCGAGTTCGGGCGCGCCCGGCAGGCGCACGTGTGCGTGCCCGGCTGCACGGTCGAGGAGTGCTTCGCCCCCTGGCCGGAGGCCTACCGGGAGATCTACGACCGGCTGGTCGACCATCTGGCCACGCTGGGGCCCGTCCACGCCGACGCCGTCGGTGTCGGGGTGTTCCTGAAGAGCGACCGCAAGCTCGCCGAGGTGCGCCCCAAGGCGCGGTCGCTGAACCTCTGGCTGTTCCTGCCCCGTCCGGTCGAGCACGCGCGCGTCGCCCGTCGGCTGCCCGTCTCCGGGGACCGGACGATGCACGTCATCAAGCTGCTGGACCCCGCCGACGTGGACGAGCAGGTGTGCGCCTGGCTCGACGAGTCCTTCGACGCGGCCACCGACTGATCGGCGGGCGGCTACCATGGGTGGCCTCGCGACTGGCGTATCGAGGTGGAGTTCACCACCGGGGAGCGAAGCAGTCCGACACCGCGCGCCTGGGTGTCTGGAGCCGCAAGGAGGCTTCGTGCACCAGCCACGCCTGTCCCATCTCGCCGACGCCGACCCCGCGGTCGCCGACCTCATCGAGGCCGAGGCCACGCGCCAGCATGACAAGATCCGGCTCATCGCGTCGGAGAACTACGTCTCGCCCGCCGTGCTGGAGGCCACCGGCTCGGTCCTGACCAACAAGTACTCCGAGGGCTACCCGGGCAAGCGCTACTACGAGGGCCAGCAGGTCATCGACCCGGTCGAGGAGCTCGCCCAGGAGCGCGCCCGTGCGCTGTTCGGCGTCCCGCACGCCAACGTGCAGCCGTACTCCGGCTCGCCCGCCAACCTCGCCGTGCACCTGGCGTTCATGGAGCCGGGCGACACCTTCCTGTCGCTGGAGCTCGCCCACGGCGGGCACCTGACCCACGGTTCGCCGGTGTCGATCACCGGCAAGTGGCTGCGGCCGGTGCACTACAGCGTCGGCCGGTCGACCGGGCGGGTCGACATGGACGAGGTGCGCGACCTCGCGCGCCGCGAACGCCCGAAGGTCATCCTCTGCGGTGGCACGGCCATCCCGCGCACGATCGACTTTCCGGCGTTCGCCGAGATCGCCCGGGAGACCGGCGCCGTTCTCGTCGCCGACATCGCGCACATCGCCGGCCTGGTCGCCGGGGGAGCGCACCCGTCCCCGGCCGGACACGCCGACGTGATCACGACGACGACGCACAAGACCCTGCGGGGTCCGCGCGGCGCCATGATCATGACGACCGAGGAGCACGCGACCGCGATCGACAAGGCGATCTTCCCCGGTCTGCAGGGCGGTCCGCACAACCACACGACCGCGGCGATCGCCGTGGCGCTGAACGAGGCCGCCCGGTCGGAGTTCCGCACCTACGCGCGGCAGATCGTCGCCAACGCCAAGGCCCTCGCGGCCGCGCTGACGGCCCGCGGCTTCGACCTCGTCTCCGGCGGCACCGACAACCACCTGATCCTCATCGACCTGACGAACAAGAACATCGCCGGCAAGCCGGCGGCCAAGGCGCTCGACCTGGCCGGTATCGAGCTGAACTTCAACACGGTGCCCTTCGACCCGCGCAAGCCGTGGAGTCCGTCGGGCATCCGCCTCGGCACGGCGGCGATCACCACCCGCGGTCTCACCGAGGAGCACATGACCTCCGTCGCCGAGTGGATCGACCGGGCGGTCGTGGCGGCGGAGGACGGACCCGCGCTCGAGAAGATCGCGGGCGAGGTCCAGGACCTGCTGACCGGCTTCCCGATGCCGGGCTGGGCACCCACCCGCTGACGCATCGACCCCGGCGCGGGCGGGTCCGGTGGATCCTCCTGCCCGCGCCGGAGCCCGCCTCTGAGTCCCGCGGAGGACGAGCGCCAGGCCTAGTACTACATGGCTAGATCTGTAGGACTTGGAGGCGCAGGCGTCGGAAGTGGTGTCTGCGTGCTTGGGCTTGGTGGTTGCGTCGGTGGGTGGACCAGTAGAGTCCCGGTTCACCGGTGTGATCGTCTTTATCGGTCAGGTTGAACAGGCGGCGGATCTCGCCGATGGTCAGGGCGATCAGCCGTCGGCCGGGGTGGTGTGGCAGGCGGCCAGCGGTTTGATGTGGTTCGTGATGTTCTGCTGGATGTGTGCTTTGGGGCGCTGCCGGTTGTCCATAGGGGGTGGGTTCCCTTTTTGGGGTACGGCGGAGAACGGCGAGAAATCCCAGGGCGAGCATCGCCAAAGTGATGTGCCGGTACCCGGCGGGGTAGAGCCGGAACTGGTACTGGTCGAGTCCGGCTTCTTGTTTGGCCGCCTCGAAACATTCCTCGATCGGCCACCTTTTCTGGCCGAACTCCTCATCGGCGGCGAACCATGCGAATGGCACCCCGGCAGCCACCGTGCGGGTGATCATGGCCGTCACCTGCTGCGGGCGGGTCGCGAACCTCGCCTCCTCAGGCACCTTGGCCTCGGCCCTCCGGCCCGGGTCATCGCACCAGGACCGTTCGGGCAGATACAGTTCCCGGTCGATCAGCACCCGGTTCCCAGCCGGGGTGGCATAGGCCAGGAACGTTCCCATCTGACAGTTGTCGATCCGGCCCAGCGTCCCAGCGTCCCGGGGTACTGCCGCTGCACCCCGGCCCGACTTGGTGCCCTTCTTCGCGAACCCGGTCGGGTCGGCGATCAGCACTGCCCGCACGTCGGCGACGTGTTCCATCGCATAAGCCCGGACCTCATCGCCTAGCCCGTCGGCGTCCCACGGGGTCAAGTTGATGAACCGCTAAAGGCTGGGGCATGCAAACACCGTCACACACCCCAACCCACTCACGCAGAGAAACGAATCGATCGCCAGGAGCGATCTAGGCATGTAGTACTAGGAGGCCGGGCCGGGCTCCCAGGAGGGCCGTGACTCGCCGTTCGGGACGCCGACGCGGAACACGCGCAGCTGCAGTGCGAGCGCGGAGTAGTAGCCGACGAGGGTGACGAGCTCGACCACGGCGGCGCGGCCCAGCGACGCCGTCGCCTCGGCGAACATCGGCGCGGACAGGTCGCCGTCGGCGGCGAGCGCGCGGGCCGTCTCGTGGACGATCCGCTCCCGCGCGTCGGCCAGGATCGGGTCCGCGCCGGTACGCAGGGCGGTCAGCTCGTCCTCGGTCAGGCCCGCCCGGCGGCCGATGCGCTCGTGCGCGTACCACTCGTAGTCCGAGCGGAGCCGCGCCGCGACGACAAGGGTCGCGATCTCCCGTTCGCGCTTGGTGAAGCTCGTCCGGAACCGCAGCGCGGCGCCCAGCTCCTGCAGCGGATCGCCGACGGCCGGGCTGTAGAGCATCGCGTTGAACGGGCCGAGCAGCCGGCCCTCCTCGTCGACGAACGAGAAGACGTTCGCCGGGCGGGGGCCGCCGACGATCGCCGTGTAGACGTCGCGTTGCTCGTCGTCGAGATCGTCGGGATGCAGGGAGGGAAGGCGCGGCTCGTCGATCACGGACAGCACCGTATCGCGCCGCGGCCCGGCCGATCCGCGTACGGCGGGCGGCGCGGGGAACCGAGAGCCGGACTATCGTCGGGGGCGGAACGCCAGGCCGGATGAGAGGGGATGGTCACCATGACAGTGCCGTCGTTTCCGCCCGAGTTCCCGTGGGAACCGTCGCGGCCGGAGCCCCGGCGCGATCCCCTCGACCTGCCGCAGCGTGGCCCGCAGGAGGGGCCGAGCGCCGCCGACCTGCTGTTCGATCGGCGTATCGTGCTGGCGAACGGCTGGATCGACGGTGAGCTCGCCACCGATCTCTCCGCGCGATTGATCATGCTCGACGGGGGCGGCGACGAGCCGATCGCCCTGCACCTGCGCGCCCCGGACGCCGACCTCGAGGCGGCGTTCGCGGTGGCCGACACGATGGGCATCCTGTCCTGCCCGGTGAACGTGGTGGTGATCGGCCAGGCGGGCGGTCCCGCGCTGCTGATCCTGGCGGCCGGGCGGAGCCGCGAGATGACCCCGCACGCGACCCTCCTGCTGACCGAGCCGCGCGCCGAGAGCGGCGGCGCCGCCTCCGACGTCGCGATCCACGAAGAGGCCTACCGGCGGAAGGTCGACGCGTTCTACATCCGGCTCGCCGAGGTCACCGGCCGTGAGGTGGACGAGATCCGCGACGACGCGCGGGAGGGCCGCATGTTCACGGCCGAGCAGGCGCGGGAGTACGGCCTCATCGACGCGATCGCCGGCAACCGTTCATGATCGCGGCCGGGCGCACGGCGGCCACCGGCCACCGGCCACCGCGGCCGGGCCGCCGCGACGAGGTCACGGCCTCCGCAGGGCGCAGT
>NZ_JBHLZP010000318.1:0-9538 GCF_042429965.1 Actinoallomurus acaciae | reverse complement strand
ACGGCGAGGTCCTGCCGGCCGACACGGTCGTGGTGGCGATCGGCGCCGACCCGGCGACCGGGTGGCTCGGCGGATCCGGGCTGCCGCTGGACGACGGGCTGGTCTGCGACTCGCGGTGCCGGGCCGCGGAGGGCGTCTACGCCGTCGGTGACGTGGCCCGCTGGCGCGACGAGCGGCTCGGCGGCCTCGTCCGCCGGGAGAACCGCACCAACGCCGCCGAGCAGGCCGGTGTCGTCGCCGCGAACATCCTCGGCGCGGACCGGCCCTACTCCCCCATCCCCTACTTCTGGACCGACCAGTTCACCGCCAAGATCCAGTTCCACGGCACGCTCGCCGCGGACGCCGACGTGGCCGTCGTCGACGGTGACCTCGCCGGCCGCCGGTTCGTCGCCCGCTACTCCCACGCCGGCCGCGTCACCGGCGTACTCGGCTGGAACATGCCCAAGCAGACCCGCCTGCGCCGCCAGGAGCTTCTCGACACGCGCGCCGACGGCGCACCCCGCTCTGTGCTCACGCCCACCGCAGTCCCTGGAGGAGACGATGACCCAGACGTTCGATTCGGCCACCGAGCGGGCCGACCTCCCGTTCTTCCCCATGACCAGGGCGGCGGGCTGCCCGTTCGACCCGCCTCCTGAGGCACGGGCCAGGCAGCGGGAGGACCCGCTCGTCCGGGTCCGGCTGTGGGACGGCAGCACACCCTGGCTGGTGACCGGCTACGCCGAACAGCGAACCCTCCTCGCCGACCCGAGGGTCAGCTCCGACCCCGACCGCCCCGGCTATCCCAGCCCCGTGCCGCGCGCCCCCGGCGCCTCCTCCATCAGCTTCATCCTGATGGACGACCCCGAGCACGCCCGGCTACGGCGCATGGTCACCGCGCCGTTCGCCATCCGACGGATACGGGCCCTGCGCCCGGCCATCCAGAAGATCGTCGACGACCTGATCGACGGCATGCTGACCGGCCCGAAGCCGGTCGACCTGGTCGAGGCGTTCGCGCTGCCCGTGCCCTCCCTGGTCATCTGCGAGCTGCTCGGCGTGCCGTACACCGACCACGACTTCTTCCAGAGCAAGAGCAGGACCATCATCAGACGCGACGCCGAGCCCGAGCAGCGGTTCGCCGCCTCCCAGGCGCTCTCCGCCTATCTCGACGCCCTCATGGGCGACAAACTCGCCGAGCCCCGCGACGATCTGCTGTCCGGCCTGGCCGAACGCGTCAAGGCCGGCGAGCTGACCCGGAGCGAGGCCGCGCAGATGGGCGTCCTGCTGCTGATCGCCGGTCACGAGACGACCGCCAACATGATCGCCCTGGGCACGCTGGCCCTGCTGGAGCATCCGGACCAGCTGGCCCTCCTACGCGGGACCGACGACCGCGCCGTCGTGGCCTCGGCCGTGGAGGAGCTGCTCCGCTACCTGAACATCACCCACAACGGCCGGCGCCGCGTGGCCCTGGAGGACATCGAGATCGCCGGGCGGCTGATCCGCGCGGGCGAGGGCGTCATCATGGCCAACGACGTGGGCAACCGCGACCCGCAGGTCTTCCCCGAGCCCGACGACCTCGACCTGCGGCGCGACGCCCGCCGCCACGTCGCCTTCGGCTTCGGCGTGCACCAGTGCCTGGGCCAGCCGCTGGCACGGCTGGAGCTGGAAGTCGTCTACGGCACCCTCTACCGGCGCATCCCCACGCTCCGCCTGGCCACGGACGTCGAGCGGATCCCCTTCAAGCACGACGGATCCGTCTACGGGGTCTACGAGCTGCCGGTCACCTGGTAAGTCCCCTCACCTTTCGGAAGGAACCCATGAAGGTCACCCTCGACCAGGACAAGTGCGTCGCCTCCGGCCAGTGCGTGGTCGCCGCCATGGAGGTGTTCGACCAGCGCGACGAGGACGGGATCGCCGTGCTCCTGGACGACAGCCCGCCCGTGGACCAGGCCGACGACGTCCGTCACGCCGCCACCGTCTGCCCGGCCCTCGCCATCACCGTCGAGGAGTGAACGCCGGCCGCTCATCGCGCCCGCGTCGATGAACCGGTTCCCGTCCCTTTGGGAGACCATCCGACGATGGAGACGAGGATGCCCAGCCGGTGAGCCGGGTCTCCGGCGGTACGCCTCGTGGGGCGTGTAGGCGTTCTCCCCGCGCACGTAGGCCTTCACCGAGCCGACGTGCGCGGGGCCGCCGATCCGCGCGCTGCGGATGACCGCCCCGGTGGCGCCGGAGGCGTGGGTGAGGGCCGTGACCGGTGGGGTCCGCTCACCGCGGTCGATCGGGTACAGCTCGTACGCCGCCGGGTACGAGGGGCTTGTCAGGGGGCGCGCGGACTCACGCGAGCCTGACCCGGTTCCGGTGTGAGAAGGGGGATCTCACATGGCACGGAAGATACGCGACGTGATGACGCCGGCACCGGTGAGCGTGTCCGGGCAGACGTCTCTGTCGCACGCGGCCGGCCTCATGCGCGCGCACGGCATCGGCGTCCTGCTCATCCTCGACGATGGCCGGCTGCTGGGAATGGTGACCGACCGCGACATCGTGGTCCGGGCCGTGGCCGACGGCCGCGACGTGAGGCGGACGACCGTGGCCGAGATCTGCAGCTGCGACCTGATCACCGTCTCGCCCGACGACGACGCGGACAACGCCCTTCGCTCGATGCGCGAACACCTCATCCGGCGGCTGCCCGTCGTCGAGGACGACCGTCCGGTCGGCGTCCTGTCCATCACCGACCTGGCCACCGACGCCGACGTGCTCTCACCGGCCTCGGCGTCGCGCTACGGCCGATTCTGGTAGCGCGGCCGGTTCCCGCCCGGCCTCCCCCGCCGATCCCCCAGGACGCGCCCGCCCACGGGAGAGAGGATCATTGGCCGACCTACTGATGTACCCACCGCACGTGCTGCGGCAGTACGCCCTGCTCGCGGACGGTGAACGCGGGGTCATCGTCGGGCCGCGCGGTGACTTCTGCTGGATGTGCGTTCCCCGCTGGGACAGCGACGCCGTCTTCTCCTCCCTCATCGGCGGCGGCGGCATGTACGCGGTGACGCCGGAGGAGCCCTTCGTCTGGGGCGGCTACTACGAGCGGACGTCGTTGATCTGGCACAGCCGCTGGGTCACCACGAGCGGCGTCGTGGAGTGCCGCGAGGCCCTGGCGTTCCCCGGCGACCCCCGGTGCGCCGTGCTGCTGCGACGGATCATGGCCACGCGGGGTGACGCCCGTGTCCGCGTCGTCTGCGACCCACGCCCGGGGTTCGGCGAGCACCGCCTCCGCTCTCCCCGGCGCGGCGACGACGGCGTCTGGCGGACCGAACTCGGCGGCGTGCACCTGCGCTGGTCGGGCGCTGACGACGCGTCCGTTCGTACGACCGCGCACGGCGACCGGCGCCTGGAGGCGCACCTGGAGATCCCCGCCGGCGGGCACCACGATCTCGTCCTCGAACTCGGTGACCGGCCGCTCACCGGCCGGTGCCCCGACGCCGACCGTCTCTGGCGGGCGACCGAGACCGCCTGGCGGGACGAGACCACCCTCCGGACCGGGACGATCGCCGACCGCGACGCCCGGCACGCCGTCGCCGTCATGCGCGGCCTGACCGGCAGCGGCGGCGGCATGGTCGCCGCCGCCACGACCAGCCTGCCCGAACGCAGCGGCGGCGAACGCAACTACGACTACCGCTACGTCTGGGTCCGCGACCAGTGCTTCGCCGGACAGGCCGCGGCCGCCGCCGGCGTCGACTCCCTGCTGGACGACGCGGTCCGCTTCGTCTCCGCCCGGCTCCTCGACGACGGGCCCGGCCTCAAACCCGCCTACACCGTCGACGGCGGGCCCCTCCCCGACCAGCGCCGGCTGGACCTGGCCGGGTACCCCGGCGGCCAGGACCGGATCGGGAATCGCGTCACCCACCAGTTCCAGCTCGACACGTTCGGAGAGGCGCTCCTGCTGATCGCGGCCGCCGCCCGGCGCGGACGGCTCGACGACGACGCCCGCCGCGCCGCGCACACCGCGGTCGCCGCCATCGAGTCGCGTCGGCACGACCGGGACGCGGGCGTCTGGGAGCTGGAGGACCGCGCATGGACGCACAGCCGGCTCATCTGCGCCGCCGGCCTGCGCGCCCTGGCCGACGCCGTTCCGGATGATCCGGCGGTGGGACGCCGGATCGGCCTGGCCGACACCATCGTCACCGAGACCGCCGCCTTCGGCGTTCATCCGTCCGGACGCTGGCAGCGCGCCGCCGACGATCCGCGCCACGACGGCGCGCTTCTGCTGCCGGCCATCCGCGGCGCCGTCCCTCCCGACGACCCACGCGCCCGCCGCACCCTCGGCTCCTACGTCGAACAGCTCACCGACGACGGCTACGCCTACCGCTTCCGGCACGACGAACGCCCGCTCGGGGAGGCCGAGGGAGCCTTCCTGCTGTGCGGCTTCCTCCTCGCGATCGCCACCCACCAGCAGGGGGACGACGTACAGGCACTGCGCTGGTTCGAGCGCAACCGCGCCGCCTGCGGCCCGGCGGGCCTCCTGTCGGAGGAGTACGACGTCACCCAGCGGCAGCTGCGCGGCAACATCCCCCAGGCCTTCGTCCACGCCGTACTCCTGGAGGCCGCGGTCCGGCTCGCCGGTCCGCCGCGCTGAACGGCCCGGCGGCCGACGGCGCGGCGCCGCCGGGGCCTGAACACGTCGGCCCGTCCTGCGGCTCTTCCACCCCTGGGGTGTCCGGAACTCACCGACTCCGCAGGTCACGCCGGGGTCCGCC
This sequence comes from Actinoallomurus acaciae, assembly GCF_042429965.1. Lineage (NCBI taxonomy): Bacteria > Bacillati > Actinomycetota > Actinomycetes > Streptosporangiales > Thermomonosporaceae > Actinoallomurus > Actinoallomurus acaciae. The sequence goes on along the minus strand of NZ_JBHLZP010000318.1, from coordinate 4,808 downwards.
CGGCCTGGGGAAATCCCGCGCGGCGATAGGGTGCCGGTGTGAGTGACCCCGGAGAGCCTCCCGCACCGGAGCCGGACCGCTCGGATACGCCGCCCGGCGTCGACACGTCGATGGCCAGCCCGGCGCGCATGTACGACTACCACCTCGGAGGCACGCAGAACTTCGCCTCCGACCGGCGCGCCGCCCAGGAGATCTACACCCTGATCCCCGATCTACCGGAGATCGCCCGAGACAACCGCGCCTTTCTCCGACGCGCGGTACGGACGCTGGCCGACGCGGGGATCCGCCAGTTCATCGACATCGGCAGCGGCCTGCCGCCCCAGGGCAGCGTGCACGAGATCGCACAGGAGGCCGACCCCGCCGTGTGAACATCGGCACGGGCAGCCCACGTCTTCCACGAACGACGAGACGTCGTCGGCGGCCGAGTCCAGGAACGACAGGCCGGAGGGGGCCCGGTCGCCGAGGCGGATCACGGTCGCGGGTACCTGCCGGTAAGTGATCCGGCGGCCACCTCGTTTTGGTGTTGACCGACTCGAACCCGCCGCTGGAGTGCACGGAGCCGCCGGACGCGTGCGCGGTGATGGCTGGCATCCACATCATGCTGGCGGCCTCCACCCACACCTTGATGGCCCGCGGCTGGCCTTGGTCCAGATGCCGGAGATACGGGTCGGCCAGCTCACGGACCTGATCGGTGAACGTGGCAGGATCGCGGTCGCTGCGCGTATGGACGGCAGTCGGCCCCGTCGTCGCGGATCGCGGTCCTCGGGATCAGACGCGCCCGGCATGCGCGCCCCCAGCTTCTCCAGCAGTTGGCCGTAGGCTCCCTCATCTCTCGGGAAGCCGTCGGTGCCGACCAGCCAATAGATCACCTGCCGCGCCGTCATCGGCAGGTGCTCGGTGTCCTCCTCCGGGATCGCCCTCATCTGGTTGACCAGAGCCAGCGAGTCCACCCGTACCTCTGCCGCGAGATCGCTTACCGGCAGTCCTGGGCGACCGTTAGCACCCGCAAACGGAAAGACGTCGGCCATCCCGGTTGCCAGCGGTGTGCGGGTTGGGTGTGGGATGTGAGTGTGATCAATTACGGGATGTGGCGGAAGTCCAGTCGGAGTGTCGGGGCGTGTGTACAGGCCAGGGTGATGACCGTCCAGGTCGGGCCAGGGGGGCGGGTCATCGAGCCTGAGCCGGAGGGCCGGCCGGGATCACCGGTGGAGGCCGGTCCGGTCTCGCCGCGTTCGCCGGTGGCACTGGGGGTGCCGACGGTAGTGACCGCAGCCGATCGGGCTGCGGTGAAGGCTTTTAAGGCCCAGGGTACCGATTGGGCTGTAGCGGACGATTTCAGCGCTGGGAGGCTAGCCCGAAAGGTCGTCTCAGCAGCGCGAAAAGCTGGCCGCTCAAGCACAGTTGGTGGTGGCCCGTCGTTTTGGCAGACGATGAGTGCGCGTAACGAGTGGTGTTTGTCGGTGGTAAATCATCTCGCCTCTGAACTTTTCCCGCCTCACGGTGACCGTTCAATTATTATGCCCGTGAAGACGCAAGATGATTCAGCGATCCGGCCCGCCGCTCAACGGTTCATGGGGTGGCCGGCCGAGGGCTGGATATGGGTTCAACACTGGGAGGATTTTTTCGATGAAATCAAAAGTCTTCAGCCAGGTGCTGCCGCGTTTGTGGTGGAGGGTATACCTGGGGCAATGCATCATGCGTTCGCCGTAGTCCATACCTCGGATGAAGGATTGCAGATAGTAGAGACACGGAAGGGTACAGCTTGGACCAGGCCGGCGGACGCGGAGCGGATGCGTGTGCCGCTCGAGGTCAGGGCATTGATCATCGATAGTACGGGAAAGGTAAGAGTTGGAAGGGGTCTCCCTCTGGCCTCACAATCGATCGCTCGATCAATCACTGACCCTTCCGATTTCCGCGTCGGCGCCGTAGGCGTAGAAATAGAGACTGATTTCACATTGGACTGGCAATACGGAAATCGGATACAGATTGAAAGGCTAGCCACCTCTGCACTAGTTTCGATTGATGCCGACAGTTATATGGGCGTCCCCTATGTTGAAATCATCGGACAGCCGACCCGTGCTCTTCCTGGAGAGAACCGTGCAAGCCATGACGCCGTATGGGGTGAGATTCACAGGGTCTGGCGGGTTCTAGACGACGCCGAGGAGGATACGCATTTTGCGAAACTATTTCCAACATTCGAAGTGGAAGAGGAAGTAGACGAGTTTGAGGTTACAGTATCGCCGCCCCCATCCTCACAGGCGAAGCGGAGAAGAAGGTTCGACGTTCAGTTCAGCGTCGGTATCGCACCCTTCAGCGAGTCACGCTATCTTGAGTTTACTGCGAAATGGCGCCGGACTGGTTCGCAAAGTGACATGGCAAGTCAACACGCTCGTGCCGGACTACGCATTGGGGAGACCTTTGCTGCCCATTTTGCAAGTGTTTCTCCGGAGGCCGTTCAAACAGACCTCGCCCTAGACTACGACACGCAGTCATTGTTTGGGCACGTGGCAACGCTCTATACGCAAGTGGCAGCCCAGCTCGAGGGTGCCGTAAAAGATGCGATCGGCGTCGGCGATCGCGGCCTTTGGAAAAATAATACCATAATGGCAGGACGAACAAATTGGCGCGCTAAGCTCGAATATCTTCCGCACCAACTGCGGGCCTTTCTCGAGTCACAGTCTTCCAACATCCGCACCAGCTTCGAGCAAGAATTTTCGTCCTACAATAAAAGAATCATCGATCACCTACGACGATCCGGCTACGAGGGAAGTTTGTGGGACTTGCCGGCGACGGTAGACGGGAAGACGATCGATCACGTCATCGGGCAGTTCCTTGAAAATGGCATCACCCTTAATGCGCAGACAATAATCACTCCATACAGGTCTTTGGGGATCCGGAACTATTTTACCAGCATGGACAGAGGCGGAGAAGGCGGCCGTCTCGAGCCAAAAGTCTCCGTATGGGAAATCCGCCTTCCCCCTCAAGGCAGCAATCTCGCAGAAATCGAGGAGCATTACCGGCGGCTCGCGGATTTTTCCAGGACAGAATATGAGCGAGCACTCCAGGCTTTCTCTATCTCACCTAGAAGCGACAGGCCGGTCGCCGAGATTCCATTCGATGTACGTGATAAAAAAGTTGGCCATCAACAACTCGGACTGATTCAAGAAATCGCGAAGTTTATAGCTCAAGAAGCGATCCGGCGACGCGCCGGCTCGATGTCAGCCCTGGAGGTGTTTATCGAGGGTGGCGGTAGGGGCGGATTTTGGGGGAATGCCGACAAGGCAGGCAACGATCGAGCCGTCAACGTTAGAGTGTCTTTGGAAGAGACCGTCGCTGATCTAATCAAGCGTCGAGGTCGATATGAACCTATAGCAACATTTATTACTTTCAATGTAATCACACGGGGTAAAAGTCGATCACAAAGTCCATATCCACTGATCTTGCCGCCGAGCTCCGACGACGAACTTCGGCGCGTGGTTATTTGGGTTGCCCCCAAGCCACTCGCCGAAGAGGCCGGGGTGGTCCCCGGAACAACGGCGAGTCAGGGCCCTCGGCAGGTCTTCCGAAGTAGTGGGCCGATCGAACGTCAAGGAACAATCCTGGGCCGCCCAGATGGCAGCTCTCGCACCGCAGGCAACTCCCACCGCGCATCAACGGTCATCGGTGAGGCCGGCCACGGACTGTATCGGGCCTCCCGCACCGTCCCCCCGCCACAGCGGCCCGACGGCTGGAGTAGCCGTCGTAACGTGCCGACATATTTGGCTGATGTCTCCGACGCGATGCGTAATGGCCTACGTGCAAGCGGGCTCACCGGCTACCTCACCGACTGGGAAACCAGCGCCGCAGACAGCCGTAAGGCCGTGCACGGTCCTGGTAACTCCACCGATGCTCGGCCACCCACCGGTGACCGCAGACCAACCCCGCACATCTACTACGACGACGGCATCGTTTGGGCTTCCAGCACCCACAGCGAAGGCCGCGACTGCGTCAACGTTGCGGTGCTCACGATCAATCAACGCCTCTGATCGTCTAGTGGGGTTGGGGAACGTGAGGGCATGGCGTCCTTCAGGGGTTGTCGGGCAGAGACGATAGGTACGGCGTCCGCGCGGTCATGCGTAACGCGTTCGAGGGACCTCGTTACACGTGTGCTGCCGTCCCTAACGGCGGGTCGCTGGCCCGGCCGAGGACGGCGCGGAGCGCCGCCCGCAGGCCGCAGTCCGGCGGTCCGGCCTGCTGCGGCTGGACCGCCCCTAGGTGGTGGCGCGCGTCCCGTCAAGGCGCGTGATCCTGACCTGCGCAGGGAAATTCGTAGAACGCCCGGCACTTAGATCGGCGTCGGCCTCGGATGGCCGGGTGTGGCGTGCGGGCTCATGCTGCGCTGCCATGGGGCCCCTTCGCTGCGGGCGGGCCTGTCGTCAGTTCACAGGCCGACGGCGGAAACACAGGCCATTGCCGAGGTCAGCGATTTCGCTCATCTCGTCCAGACCTGCTGCACCTGCATCCCCGGCAGTGGCTCCCCAGCGTCCCTCATGGCTGAAGAGGTTCATGCCCCAGAGCTCTTTGACCGCACGAACCATGCCGCGCTTGATCGTATCGTCACCGCTCCACATGGCGGCGACTCTCTGTCCCGTTGGCGCGTAGTCGAAAGAGTCGGGGATGACCTCGAACCTCTCAATGCGCACCTTGACGCGCTAGCTGTACTGACCATGGAGGTTGGTGACGGCGACACGGGTGGATGATCTTGAAGTAGGTGAGGGCCTTCTGGCTCGGTGTGGATTGCGATTTCTGCACCGGCGACCAGGAAGGCC
>NZ_JBHLZP010000317.1:0-18737 GCF_042429965.1 Actinoallomurus acaciae | reverse complement strand
GGCGGCACGCGGGCACGACTGGGGCCCGGCCCCCTCCTGCTGCGCCCGCGCCCGGGTGATCGGCGGGTCCTCGGCGCACAACGGTTGCTGGGCCATGCTCGGCGCGCCCGCCGACTACGACGCCTGGGCGGCGTACTCCGGCGGCTCATGGGACCACTCCGCACTGCGCCCGTACCTGCGACGGGCGATGAGCCGGCTGCGAGTGCGGCCCGTGGCACCGCCCGACCGCAGCGCCTGGCACGAGGCGGTGATCGAGGCGGGGCGCGCGCTCGGCCTGCCGGACCTGGAGGACGTCAACGCCGAGCACGAGCGCGAAGGCATGGGCTGGGTGCCGCTGAACGCCGTGGGCGGTACCCGCTGGCACACCGCGTCCGCCTACCTGGACCCGGCGCGCGATCGCCCGAACCTCCAGGTCGTGGCCCGGGCCCTCGCCGCACGGCTGGAGTTCGCCGGCGACCGGGCGACCGGGCTGGTCGTGGCGGGCGAGGACGGCGAGCGGCTGCTGACCGCCGACACGGTCGTCCTGTGCTGCGGGACGTACGGCAACCCGCCCCTGCTGATGCGCAGCGGGGTCGGCCCCGAGGCGGTGCTGCGCGGGCTCGGCGCGCCGGTCCTGCACCCGCGCGACGGCGTCGGGGAGAACCTCGTCGACCACGGCTCGCTCGGCCTCATACTGGACCCGCTGGAGGGCCTGCACGCCGCGATGCCGGACGCGGCCGAGTCCTACTTCGCCCAGACGGTGATCAAGGCGCGTTCCAGTGTGGCCCGCGACGAGTTCTGGGACATCCACATCGTGCCGTCGGCCGGGCCGGCCGAGGACGCGCAGGGCTACTACAACGGGCCGCTGTCGGCCGGGTTCTACGTGTCCGCGATGGCCCCGGACGCACGCGGCAGCGTACGGGCCGCGTCGCTGGACCCGGAGGCGCAGCCGGTGATCGAGCACGGCTTCTTCACGGACGCCGGGGGCCACGACCGGCAGGTGGTGCTCGACGGAATCGACCTGGCGCACGACCTGGCGCGCGGCGAACGGCTGGCCGGTCTCGCCGGGCTGACGCCGTGGCCGGCCGAGCGCCGCGAGCAGGCGTCGGTGCTCGCCGGCGCGAGCGGTTACTGGCATCCGGTCGGGACCTGTGCGATGGGCCCCGAGCGGGACCCCCTGGCCGTCGCGGACGAGCGCGGCCGCGTGCACGGCCTGGAGAACGTCTACGTCGCCGACGCGTCGCTGATGCCCGTCATCCCCCGGGCGAACACCCACCTGACGACCGTGGCGGTCGCCGACCGGCTCGGCGACCTGCTGGCCGCCGCCCTGAGCGGCGCGCGCGGAAGGAGTGAGGCCGGATGAAGGTCGGTCTGCTGTCCCCCAGCATGCCGCCGTTCGACTCGCCGGAGGCGGCTCGCCTGATCGCGACGCTCGCCGAGCGGTACGGCGCGCACTCGCTGTGGGTGCCGGAGCACGTCGTGCTGCCCGCCTCCTACGACACGCCCTATCCCTACTCCGGCGACGGGCGCATGCCGGTGCCGGCCGAGTGGCCCTACCCCGACCCGCTCGCGTGGCTCGGCTACGTCGCCGGGCTGACCTCCACGGTGCGGCTGGTCACCGGGATGCTGATCCTGCCGCAGCGCAACCCGGTGGTGCTGGCCAAGGAGACCGCGACCATCGACTTCCTGTCGGGCGGGCGGCTGTCGCTCGGCGTGGGCCTCGGCTGGTTCCGCGAGGAGTTCGAGGCCGTGGGCGTCGGCTTCGACGACCGGGTCGCCCGGTTCGAGGAGTACGTCGGGGTGCTCCGCGCGCTGTGGAGCGATGAGGACTTCGACGGGCGCTACCACCGGCTGAAGGGCGTGCGCTGCCGCCCGGCGCCGGCGCGGCCGGGCGGTATCCCGCTGATCATGGGCGGGCACAGCATCGAGGCGGCCCGCCGCGCGGGATGGCTGGCCGACGGGTTCTTCCCCGCCGTCGCCGACCCGGCACCGCTGTTCGCCGAGTGCCGGCGGGCCGCGGAGGCGGCGGGCCGTGACCCGGACGGCATCGAACTGGTCGCCGAGGCCTCCCCGGCGACCGCCGAGCGCGCGTCGGAGCTGCGGGCGATGGGTGTCTCGGTCGTGCTGGTCTACCCGCCCCAGGTGCCGGCGGACGAGCTGACCGACGCCTTCGCCGACTTCGCCGACCGGACCCTGGCGTCGCTCGCCGCGCTCTGAGGTGACCTCGGCCGGCGCATCGGAGACGTCATGTACCGGCCATCCCGCGGCCATCGGCGCGTCTTCCGGCGGTCGATCACGGCGCGGAAGATCACCGCTAAATGCGGCGGATACTCTCGATCGCGCTGGCGGTGGTCCTCCTCGCCGGCGTGGTGATCACGCTTCTTCGGAGCCACGGCTCCTCCCACGGGACCACAACGGTCCACGGCGTCATCGGCTCGGAGAAAGAGGCGTTCTTCGCCGACCCCGCGGTGCGGAAGGCGTTCGCCCGCGCCGGGCTCGACGTGGAGGTCGACCCGGCCGGGTCGCGCCAGATCGCCACCTCCGTCGACCTGAGCCGGTACGACTTCGCCTTCCCCTCCAGCGCGCCGGCGGCCGACCGGATCCAGCAGCAGCGGCACGTCACGGCCAGGTACGCGCCGTTCGCCTCGCCGATGGCGATCGCGACGTTCCAGCCGATCGCCGACCTCCTGTCCGGGGCCGGCGTCGCGAAGCGGCAGGGCCCGGTGTGGACGTTCGACGTCGCGCGCTATCTCGGCCTGGTCGCCCGGCACACGCGCTGGGACCAGCTCGCGCACAACACGGCGTACCCGGTCCGCCGGGACATCCTGGTCTCCACGACCGACCCGCGCAGCTCCAACTCGGCCGCGATGTACCTGGCCATCGCCTCGTACGTGGCCAACGGCGACGCGGTCGTGCGGGGCGCGGCGGAGGAGCGCCGGGTGCTGCCCACGTTGACGAGCCTGTTCGTCGACCAGGGCTACACCGACAACACCACCGAGGGCCCGTTCGCGGACTACCTGTCCCTCGGCATGGGCAAGTCGCCGCTGGTCTGCGTCTATGAGGCGCAGTTCGTCGACGCCGCCGTACGGGGTCTGCTCAAGGCGGGGATGGTGCTCATGTACCCCACGCCGACCGTGCAGTCCCGGCACACCCTGATCCCGTTCGACGACCGGGGCGACCGCGTCGGACGCCTGCTGAGCACCGACCCGGAGCTTCAGCGGCTCGCCGCCCTGCACGGCTTCCGCACCGCGGACCCGGCGCGTTTCGCGACGGTGACCGCCGACCATCACGTGCCCGTCCGCACCGACCTGATCGACGTGGTCGACACCCCCTCGTACGACACCCTCGAACACCTGCTCGCCGGGGTCGCCAAGGCGTACGGGTGAACGCCTCCACGAAAGAGAGAACCCTGATGGCAGAGACCGGTGACCTCTTCCTGTCACCGCCCGAGCCCGTCGCCGCCGTACCGGCGGAACGGGCCGAGACCCTCATCCCCCTCGACGACGCGACGCGCGAGGCCCTGTCCGAACGGGCGCGTGCCTACGTGGACGACCTCGCCGCGCTCGACCCGCGCAGCCCGGAGTTCCTGACCAGGATCGGGCAGGTGTCCGGCCTCGGGGCCGGCGAGATGCGCTCGTCGGCGCAGGCCGCGAACCGGATGCTGAACCGCTCCGTCGCCGCCCTCTCCGGGGCCAAGGGCGAGTCGGCCGACGCCCAGAAGCGCGTGGCCGGCGGCCTGGTGGAGCTGCGTCGCACGGTCGAGGACCTCGACCCGAAGGACGCGGGCAGGCTCACCGGCCGCAAGCTGCTGGCCAAGCTTCCCTTCGGCAGGTCCCTGCGGGACCTCGTCTCCCGCTACCAGTCCGCGAACGTCAACATCAACAAGATCGTCGCCACCCTGCGGTCGGGCCAGGACGAGCTGCGCCGGGACAACGCCGCCATTCAGAACGAGCGCACCGCGCTGTGGGCCACGATGGGCAAGCTCCAGGAGTACGCGGTGCTCGCCTCGGCCCTGGACGCCGCGGTCGAGGAGCGGATCCGCCAGACACCCGACGAGGAGAAGGCGAACGCCCTGCGCTCCGACGTGCTGTTCCCCGTACGCCAGCGCCACCAAGACATCCTCACCCAGCTCGCCGTCTGCGCCCAGGGCTATCTGGCGCTGGACACCGTGCGCCGCAACAACGAAGAGCTGGTCAAGGGCGTGGACCGGGCCGCGACCACCACCGTGTCGGCCCTGCGCATCGCCGTCACCATCGCCGCCGCCCTGTCCAGCCAGAAGCTCGTGATCGAGCAGGTCAACGCGTTGCGGGGCACGACCGAGGACATCATCCGTACGAACGCCGAGATGCTCGAGAGCCAGAGCGGCGAGATCCAGCGCATCGCGGCCGACCCGGCAGTCGGGCTGGAGACGCTGCGCAAGTCGTTCGAGCAGATCTACCGGACGATCGACACGATCGACGCCTACAAGGCGCAGGCGGTGGAGAACATGCAGTCCACCGTCGAGGCGCTGGGCGCCGAGATGACCCGGGCGAGCGCCCACCTCGCCCGCGCGCGCGACCGGGGCGAACTCGCGTGAGGGGGTGGCGGCTCGCGGCGGTCGCGGGCGCGCTGAGCCTGGTCGCCGCCTGCACCGGCGGCGGCGACTCCGGCGGCCGGGGCGGCACGGTACGGATCCTGGCGGGCAGCGAACTGGCCGACATGCGGCCGATCCTCGACCAGGCCGAGAAGGACATCGGGGTCACCGTCAAGCTCGACTACACCGGCACGCTCGCCGGGGTCCAGCAGGTGCTCGACGGCTCGGCGGGCCGCGACCACGACGCGATCTGGTTCTCCTCCAACCGCTACCTGGCCCTCCATCCGGCCGCGCAGGGCCGGCTCGGCCCCTCGGTCAAGATCATGTCCTCGCCCGTGCTGCTCGGGCTGCGGGCGTCGGCCGCGCACCGGCTCGGCTGGGACCGGACGCGGCCGACCTGGACCGCGATCTCCGGCGCCGCGGCGGCGGGGAGGTTCACGTACGGCATGACGAACCCGGTGTCGTCCAACTCGGGGTTCTCCGCGCTCGTCGGCGTGGCCGCGGCGCTCTCCGGCACCGGGGCGGCCCTCGACGCGTCGGCCATCGACCGGGTCGCGCCGAGTCTGCGCGGGTTCTTCTCGGCCCAGCGGATCACCTCCGGCTCCTCCGGCTGGCTCTCCGACACGTACGCCGCCGACCCGGGCCGGGCGGACGGCCTGGTCAACTACGAGTCCGTGCTGCTGACGCTGAACGCCGCGCACCGGCTGCCCGAGCCGCTCACCCTCGTCCATCCGGCCGACGGCGTGGTCACCGCCGACTACCCGCTGACCCGGCTGTCCTCGGCCTCGCAGCCGGCCGCGGAGGCCCTGCGCTCGCTCACCGACTACCTGCGACGGCCCGCCGTCCAGCGGCGCATCATGACGCTGACGCACCGCCGGCCGACCGTGCCCGAGGTACGGCCCGGCGCGGAGTTCGGGGCCCAGCCGCCGGAACTGCCGTTCCCCGCCCGCGCCGAGGCCGCCGACGCGCTGATCGACGCGTACTTCAACCGCCTGCGCCGGCCCGCCCGCACCGTCTACGTCCTGGACGTGTCCGGGTCGATGCGGGGCGCCCGGCTGACGGCGCTGAAGGCGGCACTGGCCGCGCTGACCGGGGTGGACACGTCCCTGTCCGGGCGTTTCCAGCGGTTCCACGACCGTGAGCAGGTGACGCTGCTGCCCTTCAGCAGCAGACCCGGGCGGCCCACGACGTACGTCCTGCCCGCGACCGGATCCGCGGCGGCGCTGGCGAGGATCCGTTCCGACACGGAGAGGCTGACCGCCGGGGGCAGCACCGCGATCTACGAGAGCCTGGAGAAGGCGTACTCGGTGATCGGCGCGCCTTCCGCGACGGACCGGATCACCTCGATCGTGCTCATGTCGGACGGGGAGAGCAACCAGGGCGACTCGTTCGCCGACTTCGGCTCCTGGTACGGACGGCAGCCGCTCGCGCTGCGGCGCGTCCCGGTGTTCCCGATCCTGTTCGGGGAGTCGGCGACGGGTGAGATGAACGCCCTCGCGGCGCTCACCCACGGCCGGACCTTCGACGCCCGGCTCCAGTCGCTGTCCGCCGTCTTCGGGGAGATCCGTGGCTACCAGTAGGTGGTGGCGGTATCTCGGATCGGCCAAGAACCTCGTCGGCTGCGTGGCCGGACTCGCCGGATTGGGCCTGCACCTCGCCGGGCCGGCCGGGGCGTACTGGCCGGTCGTCGTGGCCGGCCTGTACGGCGCGGGGGCGCTCATCACACCGCCGGAGAAGGTCCGCCTCGTGATCGACGACACCGTCGCCGAGACGTCGCGGCTGCGCACGGACCTGGACGGCCTGGTCGCCCGGGTCCCGGCGCACCGGCTGCCGGCACCGGCGGTGGAACGGCTCGAGGAGATCACGGCGATGCTGCGCGACGTGCTGGAACGCTCGGACCTGCTCAGCGTCTCGCCGGACGCGCTGTACGAGGTCTCGCGGGCCGTCCGCACCGACCTGCCGACGAGCCTGGAGTCCTACCTCAACCTCCCGCGGTGGTACGGTGCGCGGCATGGCGGCGACGCCGCAGAGGAGCTGACCGCCCAGCTGTCCCTGATCGCCGCCTCGGTGTCCAGGACGGCCGGAGAGGTCTACGCGTCCGAGGAGCGCCGGATGCGCGACCACACGCGTTATCTGCGCGACCGGGACGCCGGACCACCGCCCGTCTGACATCGTCCGTGCAACTGTCAGTACGGCTGTCAGCGCCTTTTCCTCCGCCATCGCCGCCGATCGGGCCGAGTGAGCGCGACGACTTGACGTGGCGTGTCAGGCCGTTAGAGCCTTGGGGGCAGACCGCCCGCGCGACCGGGCGGCCAGGCCAGCAGTGCGGCTCTTCGTCCCCGACTCCGAGGCGGCTCGTCGATGCCCTCCATGACCCGTTCTCCGCTCTCGGTCACCAAGGTGGCCGGGGTGACGGTGGGAACGTTCCCGGCCGAGGCCGACACCTCCAACGCGGCCGAGATCCGCGACCAGTTGGTGCACCTGCTCAACGCCGGCCCCCTGGTGGTGGACCTGACGGCCACCGAGTTCTGCGACTGCTCCTGCGTCGGCGCCATCCTGCGCGCCGGGCGGGAGGCGGCCGCCCGGCGTACCCGGATCTGCCTGGTCCTGCCGCTCGAGGGCCCGGTCCGCCGGATCGCCGCCATGACCGGCCTCGACCGGCACCTGCCGGTCGAGACCAGCGTCGCCGGCGCCGGCCGTACGCTCGGCGCCGTCCCCCGCTGAACCCTCGCCGCACCCGCAGCCGTGTTCTTCGTGGAGACCGGCCGCGGTCACGGGGAGGGCACGTGGAGGACACCGGCTACGACGGCTGGGCCGACCTCGCCGCACAGCGGCGTGCCGAGGACGAGGCTCTCGTCCGCGAGTACGCCGCGGGCGACGGCCGCGGCCTGGACATGCGCCCGGTGCGCGGGTTCGTACGGCACGTTCGCCGCGACATCGGGCCGAAGGGCGTCATCTCACGCGTCCAGATGACGATGCGGGAACGCGGCCACGAGATCGTCGTCTGGTACTACTTCCCGCAGAAGGGCGTGCGTGCCTCCGCCCCGCAGACGGCCACGACCACGCAGCCGGGTCCCGGCGCGGCGCCGAGTCCTGCCGGCGACGGCCTGGCCGCGCTCGCCCGGCCCTCGGTCACACCCCCGGCATCGCCGTCCCGGCCGTCGTCCACCCCGGCGACGGACGGAACGGCCACGGCCTCCGGCTGACGCGCCCCGGCGAGACGTTCGGGGCTTTGACACGGGCCCCTGAGGCGTGTTTCGAAGTCCCCCTTCACGGGACACTCCCCGCCCTCTCACGGGACACTCCCCTGAGCTTGTTCCGTTTTAGCGGACACTTTTGGTGTGGTGGCCAGGCTGCGAGTGGGGCCTCGTACTCGGCGGGGCTGCGGTAGCCGAGGCTGCTGTGCAGTCGGTGCGAGTTTTACCAGCCCTCGATGAAATCGAAGATGGTGGTGCGGGCGGCGGCCCGGCTGGGCCATGTGGTGTTGGCGAGGAGTTCGCGTTTGATGGTGGCGAAGAACGACTCGGCGAGTGCGTTGTCCCAGCATTGTCCGGTGCGGCCGACCGACAGCCGGATTCCGGGCTCCTTGGCCAGTGCGGCGAAGTGCTGGCTGGTGTACTGGCAGCCGCGGTCGGAGTGGAAGATCACCGGGCGGGTGGGACGACGCTGCCGGCAGGCGGCTGTGAGGGCATCGGCGACCAGCCCGGTCCGTAGGTGATCGGCGGTTGCCCAGCCGACCACGCGCCGGGAGGCGATGTCGATGACCGTGGCCAGGTAGAGCCAGCCCTCCTCGGTTGGGGATGTAGGTGATGTCGCCGCACCAGCGGGCATCTGGGCCGGTGGAGCCGGGCTGGAAGTCCCGGGCGATGAGGTCGGGCCGGACGCCGGCCCCAGGATCGGGGAGCGTTGTCAGATGCCGTGGTCTGCGGCGCCGGCCGGCCGGTCCGGCGGCACGCATCAGCCGCGCGACACGGCGGCGGCCGCACCCGGCGCCCTCGCGCTTGAGCGCGGCGTGGATGCGTGGGGCTCCGTAGGTTCCGCGCGATTTCGTGTGGACCTGGGTGATCTGCTCGGTCAGTTCGGCATCGCGCACTGCGCGGGGACCGGGCTTGCCGGTGCGACGAGCGTAGAAGGCGGTCCGGGAGACCTTCATTAGTTACACGCCCGTTTGACGCTGTGACCTGCCTTCTTCTCCGCCTCGGTGAACGGGTGCACCGTCACCGGGTCTCCTTGGCGAAGAAAGCCGTGGCCCGCTTGAGGATGTCGACGTCCTCGCGCAGCCGGCGGTTCTCCGCCCGCAGCGCGGCCAGCTCCTCACGTTCGCCGCTGGTCAGACCCTCACGCTCGCCCGCGTCGACCTCGGCCTGTTCACCCGCTCACGCACCGCGGTCTCGGTGAGATCGAAGTCCTTGGCGACCTGGCCGACCGAGCGGTCACCACGCCGGCACAACTCGACGATCTCGGCCTTGAACTCCGGCGTGAACGAGGCGAGGCTTCTCCTTCCCCATGCTCTCCATGATGGACATCCTTCCGGGGCCGAACCCCTGATCTCAGATGTCCGTCAAAACGGATCAAGCCCACCCCGCCCTCCCAGGGGGCGCCGACCCCACTTCCATTGTCAGCCACCCCACACACCAAAGAAAGACCACACCCACGGCTGTGGAAAACCCACGACCCAACCGAGACAGGCCCTAACGCCGCGTGGTGAACTCGGTGCTGCATGGATCGCCTCGGTGGCGCGGGCGTACGCAGATCCACTCATCGCCGACGCGGCGTACGAGGTGGTCCTCGCGCTCGACCAGCAGGAGGAGGACGTCGGCCAGGACGGCCTGATCGGTGGCGACCATGGGTCGATTCTCCCAGCCGCCACTGACAGTTTTCGGGCTAAAACCCCCGGTCAGCCGCCCATCGCGCCCCTCTCTGCCGGGGGCGCCGGAGGCGCCGTCGATACGATGCGTCCCATGAGATTCGCCATCGCGATCCCGCAGTTCTTCTCCGACGGCGCCTTCGATCCGGGCGCGTTCCGCGCCTATCTCACCCGCGCCGAAGAACTCGGCTTCGAGAGTGCGTGGGCGCAGGAGCATCTGCTGGGGCCCTATCCGGCGCTCCGGCCGATCGAGACGATGACCTACGCGGCCGCCTGCACCGAGCGGCTGCGGCTCGGCTGCGCCGTGTTCGTGTCCACGCTCCACAATCCGGTACACCTGGCACAGAGCCTGAGCACACTCGACCAGCTGAGCCGGGGCCGGGTCGAGGTCGGCGTCGGCACCGGCGGCAAGAGACGGCCCTTCGCCGCCTTCGAGGTCGATCCCGGCCGGTACGTCGCGCGCTTCCACGAAGGGCTCGAGGTGATGAGGGCGCTCTGGAGCGAGCCGAGCGTCACGTTCGCCGGGGAGTTCTGGCAGCTCGAGGGCGCGACGCTGGAGCCGAAGCCGTTCCAAAAGCCCTTCCCGCCCGTCTGGTACGGCGGCTCCGGCCAGAACCTGCTGCGCCGTGCCGTACGGCACGGCCACGGCTTCTTCGGCGCCGGCTCCTCCCCCACGGCCGCGTTCGCCGACCAGGTCCGGACCGTACGCGAGGCGCTCGCCGAGGAGGGACGGCCCGAAGAGGACTTCGCCATCGCCAAGCGGGTCTACGTCGCCGTCGACGACGACGCCGACCGGGCGCGCGCCCGGATCGACACCGAACTGGAGCGGCTGTACGGCCGCCGTTCGGCGGACATCGAGAGCGCCGCCGCCGTGGGCACCCCGGACGACTGCGTCCGCGAGCTGCGCCGGGTCGCCGAGGCCGGCGCGGAACTCATCCTATTCACCCCGATGTTCGACCAGGCCGAGCAGATGGAGCGCCTCGCCGAGACGGTCATCCCCCGGCTCACGGGACAGCACGCCTAAGTCTTCTGAGCCATGATTTCTGTTCAGATATGTGAGCTTGCGGAATGCTCGTACGGGACGGCCTGAAGCCGAGTTGACGCTCTGGCCGGTGGCGGGCTCGGTTCATTGAGCACCGGATCGCCGGTCTGGGTGACATGCCGCGTTCGGGCGGACCCAGGACGGTCACCGACGAACAGGTCGCCGCGGTGGTCACCCAGCCCCTGCGGGCCACGCCAAAGAACGCCACGCGCTGGTCGACCCGGTCCATGGCCAAGGGAATGAGCCTGTCGCAGTCGGCCGTCTCGCGGATCTGGCGGGCCTTCGGCCTGCAGCCGCACCGCTCGCAGACATCCAAGCTCTCGACGGACCCGTACTTCGTCGACCCGGAACCACGCCCCTCTTCGCCGCCCTCAACGCCGCCAATCGGCTCACCGCACCGCAGGCACCGGGCCACCGAGTTCAAAAGTCCTTGATCCAGCTCGACCACGAGATTTCAGCGGGCCCAGACGTCCATCTGGTGCTGGACACACCATCCATATCGCAGTGATCAACGAGTGGCTGTGATGCCGATGGCGTGACGCATCAGGACATCCGAGCGCTGTTCGGCTGAGCGTGGTCAACGATGGCAGCGCGACGTCGGGGCCGAAAGGCCCCGGTCAGTGAAGACCATCCTGTTCGTACGTCACACTCGTGAAGCTGCCGGTTCGAAGATCATCCGGGGAGACCATGACGCGCTCGAACCCGCCGTCGTGGTCGTCGCCGTCCAAGAGGTGGCCCGGAAGCGTGAGCAGATGCGCGTAGCCCTCTTCTCGTTTTCCTGGCCACTGGTCGATGAGCGGCCAGCCGAACGCCTGAGCGTCTCCGGGTCGGTACCCCAGCTTCTCCGAGCAGAATCCACTCCAGACCCTGCCGAACCTCACGTCCGGACCGAGCATCCGGTCGTCGTCGAAGTCCGGCAGAGCACGAAAGTCGAACGTTTTCACGATCGGATCATTGGACTCCCCCACCAGCGACGGCAGGGTGACGATGGGGGCGGCGTTCAGCGGTCGCCGGTCGAGGACCTGGGCCGGCCGCGGAGCCGCGACCTCGATCGCGCGCGGTGGAGAGGCGAGTACGATCTGGCAATCCCCGGGCTGGTCGCGTTGGCCCCACCAGCCTTCGTAGGGCTCCATCAGCTCGGCGAATCGGTCGTCCTCCCGGCACTTAAAGTCAGGCTGGAGCCAGAACACATTGACCAGGCCGAGCCGCGTGGGCAGGTGGTCGCCCAGCCATGGCGCAAGCTCGTCGGTGTCCAGCACCGCGACCAGGCTGAGCGGGAAACCTCCTCGGGTCTGCGGCCACGGGGTTCCCGGTTCCAACAGTGCGGGCCCGCCAACGTGACATCGGCCGGTCGGCGACACGTCGTCGCGAGCGGGGGCAAGACTAAATTCCGGCCTGGCCAGCGCGGCAAGCCGTGCACCCAGAACCTCTCCCAGATGCTCGACGCACAACGCCTGGATCTCGGCCAAGGCGCCCTCGTAATTCATGATCCGATTACAGCGGTGAGGCGCCTCCGCATGCGGTCGCTTTGAAACACGCCCGAGGAGGCAGGACCTGGCGTCGGCCGCCGGCTCGTACCCGTGTCCGGAGCGGCCCGCGCCGCCGAAAATGGTCGACCGGTCCCGGAGCCATCCCCTTTGGCCCGGGACCGGTCGATTGGTGCCGCCGCGGCCGGTGCGATCCACCACCGGGCGGCGCTGAACGAGCAAGCCCTACCCCATTGTCGGGCCCGCCCTCCTTGGTCCTGGTGTCGACTCGGTCTTTGGTCGTCGACGCCGATATCCGTCTCAAGGACGGTGAGCCGCGGATTCTTCGGATCGTTTGACCGCGCAACGATCGGCGCCGGCCCTCAGGAGCGCCTTGGCGCCTCCCCTCGCCCTGCGGGAGCCGCGGTCACCCACCGCAGCCGCTCGATCGGTAGCCCCTCGTCGCCGCAGCCGCCCCGGATGTGCTCGACGGCCCGCGGAAGCACGACGTCGCGTACGGCGCGGCCCCGCTCGGTGAGCACCAGGTGCGTCACGCGCCGGTCCCAGGTGTCCTCGACCCGCGTCACCAGGCCGCGCGTCACCAGGCGGTCGACCAGGCGGGTGAGCCCGCTGGGCGAGAGCTCGACGTCCTTGGCCAGCCGCGCCGCCGCGTCGTCGCGCGTCCGTCGTGCCGGCGGGACCGTCGGGATCACCGAGAGGACGTGCATCTCGGTGAGGTTGAGCCGATGCTCCGCTCGGAGCCAGCCGTCGAGGCGGCGCAGCCGCGAATGGATGCGATGCAGGGTTCCGATGAGGTCACCGTCGTCGTCCGGCTCGGCCTGCGCCTTCGGCGCGGCGAGGCGCCGGGAATCCGCCTGCCGGTTCTGCGCCGCCTGCCGCGCCCGGAACATCTCCCGCGCGCGCTCGACCGCGTACTCGGTCACGAGCCCTCCTTCGCCGGAGGACGGACCGGGCGTGCCGTGCCGTCGCCTCGCTCATCCCGTTCGCTCATGACCTGCCTCCCCCGAGTGCTCTGAGTCAGGCAACTTCCCGCTGATCGCTACATATTCCCAGTTCAGGCGATATGTCTCACTCTGCGGACACGCGGTGATCACCGACCGTCACCGCCGTCACAGGCATGCCCGGTGGTTGACAGCGGGCGCACAAACGGGGCAGAAGACCCGGCACGTCCACCCCTGGCGCTTCCAGGGCGGCCGGAGCACTAGGGTGAAACGCGTGTCGGAGTCGTTGCCGCGTCGGCTGCCCCGGGGGCGGCACGCGCTGTCGCGAGATGAACTGGAACGCGTCCAGCGCGCGCGGCTGTGCGTGGCGATGGCCGAGGTGATGGCCGAAAAGGGATACGTGGCCACCTCGGTCGCCGACGTGCTCGCCCGGTCGGGAGTGTCGCGGCAGACCTTCTACCAGGTGTTCGACTCCAAGCTGGACTGCTTCATGACCGCGTTCGAGTTCGCGGGCGACCTGCTGATGGAGCGGCTGCTGGAGAAGGTCGGCGCCGACGAGAACGGCCTGCTCGCGCCCGATGCCGCAGGCGATCCGGTGCGGCGGTTCGAGCTGACCTTCACCGCCTACCTTGAGGCGCTCGCCGCCGAACTCCCCTACACCCGCCTGTTCCTGGTCGAGGTGTACGCCGCCGGGTCCGCCGCCGTCCAGCGCCGGAGCCGGCTGCAGGCCACCATCACGACGCTGCTCGCCGACCTGATGGGCGTCACCGACGACGCGGGCCGGTTCACCTGCCAGATGATCGTCGCGGCGACCAGCGCCATGGTGACCAACGCGGTCGCCGACAACGACGTCGCGGCGCTACGCGCCGTCGGCCCGCCGCTGATCGACCACGTCCGTACCCTCTGGAACGCCGGCGCGTTCGGACACCAGACCGAGCGATCCTCACGGTGACGGCAGGCGCCACGCCTCCCGCGTGAGCCGACGCCGACGCCGACGGCACTGCCGCAGAGCCGGGACACCGGCGCCGTTCACTCCCCGTACTCGCGGAGCAGGCCTCGGCTGATGATGGTCTTCTGGATCTCGCTGGTGCCCTCGCCGATCAGCAGGAACGGCGCCTCGCGCATCAGGCGCTCGATCTCGTACTCCTTCGAGTAGCCGTAGCCGCCGTGGATCCTGAAGGCGTCCTGGGTGACCTCCATGCAGTACTCGGAGGCGAGCAGCTTCGCCATCCCGGCCTCGACGTCGTTGCGCTCCCCCGAGTCCTTCAGCCGCGCCGCGTTCACCATCATCAGGTGGGCGGCCTCCACCTTGGTCGCCATCTCCGCGAGCTTGAAGGCGATCGCCTGGTGACCGGCGATGGGGCGGCCGAACGCCCGGCGTTCCCGTGCGTACGCCACGGCCAGCTCGAACGCCCGGACGGCGATGCCGCAGGCGCGTGCCGCGACGTTGACCCGGCCGACCTCGATGCCGTCCATCATCTGGCGGAAGCCGGCGCCGGGCTCGGCGCCGAGGACCGTGTCCGCGCCGACGCGGAGGCCGGCGAAGACCGCCTCCGTGGTGTCGACGCCCTTGTAACCCATCTTTTCGATCTTGCCGGGGATGGTCAGTCCGGGCAGGACCTCGCCGAAGCCCTCCGGTTTCTCGATCAGGAACGCGGTCAGGTTGTCGTGCGGCCGCCGCGCGCCCTCGTCCGTACGGGCCAGCAGGGCGATGAGGTTCGCGCTGCCGCCGTTGGTCAGCCACATCTTCGTGCCGTCGATGACGTACTCGTCGCCGTCCCGCCGGGCATGCGTCCTGATCGCCGCGACGTCGGAGCCGAGCTCCGGTTCGGACATCGAGAACGCCCCGCGAACGGCTCCCTCCGCCATCCTCGGCAGGTAGTGCCGCCTCTGCGCCTCCGTGCCGTACCGCCGCAGCATGTACGCGACGATGAAGTGCGTATTGATCACGCCGGAGACGCTCATCCAGCCTCGCGCGATCTCCTCGACGACGAGCGCGTACGTGAGGAGTGACTCGCCGAGCCCGCCGTACTCCTCCGGGATCATCAGGCCGAACAGCCCGAGCCGCCGCATCCCGTCGACGATGTCCTGGGGATAGGTGTCGGAGCGCTCCAGTTCCCGTGCGCAGGGAAGGATCTCCTTGCCGACGAAGTCCCGTACGGTGTGCAGGATCTCCTGCTGGACATCGGTGAGCCCGGCGGTCTGGGCGAGTCGTACCATCGCGTTTCCTGTCTCCGTCAGCGGCGATCAAAGGTCGGGAGACGCTCCACGGATCACGCCCGCCTCCGACAGGCGGGAGAGGTCGGCCGGCGTGAGGCCGAGCACATCGGAGAGCACCTCGTGGGTGTGCGCGCCCAGGCGGGGCGCGGCGACCGGGGGGACCGAGCCGAGGTCGGACCAGCGCAGCGGGTTGCCGGCCGAGGCGACCGCTCCGGCCCCCGGCTGCTCCACCTGCGCGATCAGGGGGTTCCCTCGCTCCCGTTCGACGACTTCGGTGAACGTCCGGTACGGGCCCCACAGTACGCGTGCGGCGTCGAGCTCGCGGCCCGCCTCCTCGGCCGTACGGTCCTCGAACCACGGTCGCAGGATGGGCTCGATCATCTTCCGCCAGCGGTATCGGTCGGCGTCCTGGGAGAAGTCGGCCCGCAGCGCCTCCTCCATCGCCGCGAACACCTTCTCGGTGCCGGTGACCCGGCACAGGGAACGCCACTGCGACGCGGTCAGCGCCACGACCATGACACGTCTCCCGTCGCGGGCCGGGAAGTCGACCCCGAAGGCACCGTAGAGGTGGTTGCCCTGCTTGGGACGGTCACGGCCGGTCAGCTGGGCCTCGGCCAGCCAGCCCAGGTTGGCGACGCTCGCCAGCGCCACGTCGGCGAGCGCGAGCTCGATGAGACCGCCGCGTCCGGTCCGCTGCCGCCGGTGCAACGCCGCCAGGAGCCCGGTGGTCGCCGTCATGCCGGTCAGCAGGTCCCAGGCCGGCAGGACGTGGTTGACCGGCGTCGCGGTCGTCTCGGGGCCGGTCACGCCGGGTACCCCGGTCGCGGCGTTCACCGTGTAGTCGACGGCCGGCCGGCCGTCCGCGTGGCCCTGAATGCGCAGGTGGATCAGGTCGGGACGCTTCTTCGCGAGCGTCTCGTAGGACAGCCACGCGCGGCCCGTGTTCTCCAGGAGGATCCCGGCCTGCGGGCCGGGCGTGGTGATCAACGCGGTGACCAGCTCCCGCCCCTCGGGCGCGGACAGGTCGACGGTCACCGAACGCTTCCCCTTGTTGAGGCCGTTCCAGTACAGGCTCCCGCCCGGCGGGGCGACCGGCCAGCGCCGGTGGTCGGGCCCGCCGCCGATCGGGTCGACGCGGATGACGTCCGCGCCCAGCTGCGCCAGAGCCATGCCGCCGGACGGGCCCGCGACGAAGGTCGCGCACTCGACCACGCGCACCCCCGCGAGCGGCCGGTCCTGGTCCGTGTCCGTACTCACCCGTGCGCCTTCCGTCGAGGGGCCATCGCGGCGGTCAGGCCCTCGTTGTCTCCCGAGGTTCTTCGAGCGTCCGGATCGCCGACGCCGTCAGGCTCAGGCGGATGTGGTTCCGCATCAGCGCCGCGACTCCGTCCGCGTCGCCGTCATCGATCATCTCCACCATCGTGTGGTGTTCCCGATGATCGCGCATCCGGGGCTCCTCGCCCGGGGGGAGCCGCAGGCCCATCCTCCGGTAACGGTCGCACTTGTCCCAGATCCCGTCGAGAAGCTCGATCAGCCGCTCGTTGTGCGACGCGACGTACACGGCGCGGTGGAACTCCCGGTGCGCGACCACGGCCTCTTCGCCCCATTCCCGCGGGACCGGGCGGAGACGGCCGGCGGCATGACGCATCGCCTCGATGTCCGCGCGGGTGCGGCGCCTCGCCGCGAGCTCCGCGCCCGAGGGGTCGAGCGACATGCGGATCTCCAGCAGCTCACGGGCCTCCCTGGCGTGCAGCGGCGCCACCCGCGCGTCGCGGTGCACGTCCAGCTCGACCAGGCCCTCGCCCTTGAGCCGCCGGAGGGCCTCGCGCAGCGGGGTGATGCTCATGTGCAGCGACGCGGCCAGGTCGTACTGGGCGAGCACCGAGCCGGGCGGCAGCTCACCGGAGAGGATGCGGTCGCGGATCTCCGCGTACGCCGCGTCGCTCTTACTCAGGAAGACGTTGGCCCCGCCCATCCCCACCAGCCTTCTAATCGCATCCCGCTCCTGCCGTCGAGCCGCACAGCAGCCTAGCATTCCGCCATATCTTATAAATTATGAGGAACTGACGCCATCCCACGGCGACGCGCCGACGCGACCTTTCGGTACTTTCCCGGCGATCATGGCGGCCCTACGATTCCGCGCGTCAAAGGGCGCGAGAACCTCACCGAGCGGGATGGTCATGACTACAGAGACGACAGACGACGGTCTACTCCGGATGGACCGGCTGCCGATGGCCGACGACCGAGGTGAGGGCTATGCGATCCTGCGCGCGGCCGGACCCGTGGTCCGGTCCGACGCCGGATACCTCGTCACGACGCGAAAGCTGGCCGAGCACGTCTTCAAGAACCCCGGGACCTTCTCGTCCAAGAAGGCCTTCGACACGCTCGGCAGCCCCGTCCCGCTGGTGCCCCTCGCCTTCGACCCGCCCGCCCACACCCGGTACCGGCGCCTGCTCCAGCCGTTCTTCACCCCCCGCGCGGCCGCGGCCATGGAGCAGACGGTGCGCAAAGAGGTGGGCGCGCTCATCGACAGCGTGGCCGGGCGTGGTTCCTGCGACGTGGTCACCGAGCTCGCGCAGCCGATACCGGCCACGGTGTTCCTCTCCCTCTTCGGAATGCCCGCGCACGACCTCGATCGCCTCCTCGCCTGGCGTGAGGTCATCATCCGGATGGCCGACCTGTCCGGAGCCGGCGAGGCGCCTCCCGAGGTGATGCGGTCGGCGGGCGAGCTGTACGCCTACGTCGCCGCGCACGTCGCCGAGTGCCGGGCCGGCCGGGCCGACGGCCTCCTGCGCGACCTGTTCGAGAACGACTCGGCGGACGAACCGTTCACCGACGAAGAGGCCATCGGCCTGTGCTTCCTCTTCGTCCTGGCCGGCACCGACTCTGTGACGAACGCGCTGAGCCTGATGTTCGCCAAGCTGGCCACGCGCCCGGAGCTGCGCCGCCGGCTCGCCGAGGACCCCTCCGCCGTTCCGGTCGCGGTCGAGGAGATGCTGCGGATCGACCCGGCCAACGCCGTCGTCCCCCGGGTGACCACCAAGGACGTCGTCCTGGAGGGCGTGCACATCCCGGCGGGCGCCACCGTGGGGGTGGCCGTCGGCGCCGCCAACCGCGACCCCAGGGAACTGGACGACCCGGACGCCTTCGACCCGAGCCGCGAGTACAACAACCTCACCTGGGGCAGCGGACCGCACCGCTGCCTCGGCGTCCACCTGGCCCGCACGCAGCTGCGCGTCGTCCTGGAGGAGTGGCACCGCCGCATCCCGGAGTATCGGCTGGCCCCCGGCGCCCGGCCCCAGGTGATCTGGCCGACGGGCGTCATCGGCATCAACAGCGTCCCGGTCGTGTTCCCGGCGGCCCCCTGAGCCGGGCGGAGAGGTCGGCGTGACCGGCCGCGCCCTCACCGCGGCGCACGAGGGGATCAGGGCCCGGACGGCCGTGACGCCTCCGTCATTCGGCGCAGCGGGTCAGGCGTACCTCGTCGAGTTCGCGGGTGACGGTGCCGGCGGTCACGTCTCCCGCCTCCAGGACCCGTGTGTTGGCACGGGCGACCGCCGTGGCCAGCCGCAGCCGGCCGGCGGTGTTCCCCGGCCGCGCCGGGTCCCGGCCGAACGCGCCGAGCCGG
>NZ_JBHLZP010000316.1:0-9568 GCF_042429965.1 Actinoallomurus acaciae | reverse complement strand
GCCCGGCTGGTCGACGCCTTCGAGGCCGAGCGCCGCCGTATCGAGCGCGACCTGCACGACGGCGCCCAGCAGCGGCTCGTCGCGGTCGCCACCAGCCTCGGCCTGGCCCTGCTCGACCTGCCGCCGGGACCCGCCGCCGACCAGGTCGCGCACGCCCACCGGCAGTCCCGGCTGGCGCTCACCGAACTCCGCGAGCTGATCCACGGCATCCATCCGCAGGTCCTGACCCAGCACGGGCTGGCCGCCGCCGTGCAGGACGCCGCGGACCGCTCGCCGATACCGGTGGACCTCACCCTGGACCTCACGGGCCGCCTGCCCGGCCCGGCGGAGGCCACCGGGTACTTCATCGTCTGTGAGGCCCTGGCCAACATCGCCCGGCACAGCGAGGCCGACCGTGCGTGGATCATCGCCGGCCACCGCGACGGCACCCTGCTCCTGGAGATCGGCGATGATGGCGTCGGAGGCGCCGACCCGGCAGGCGGCAGCGGCCTGATCGGCCTGTCCGACCGGCTCGCGGTCATCGGCGGCGCCCTCACGCTGTCCAGCCCGCCCGGGGGCCCGACCCTGCTGAAAGTGGAGTTGCCGTGTCCGAACCCCGTCGTCTCCGCGTCGTCCTCGCCGAAGACGGCGCCCTGATGCGCGACGGCCTGACCGCCGTGCTCACCCGGTTCGGCCACCAGGTCGTCCAGGCGGTCGGGGACGCGCCCGCGCTCGCCGCCGCCGTCGAGGCGCACCGGCCCGACATCGTCGTCACCGACGTGCGTATGCCCCCCACCCAGACCGACGACGGCCTGCGCGCCGCGATCGCCCTGCGCGAGCGCGACCCCGACCTGCCCGTGCTGGTCCTCAGCCAGTACATCGAGACGGCCTCGGCCGGTGAACTGCTCGACTCCACCAACGCCTGCGCGGTCGGCTACCTGCTGAAAGACCGCGTCATCGACGTCACCGACTTCGCCGACGCCGTCCACCGGGTCGCCGAGGGCGGCACCGTCATCGACCCGGAGGTGATCCGTCACCTGCTGGGCCGCCGCCGCGACCCGCTCGAACGCCTCACCCCGCGTGAGCGCGAGGTGCTGGCGTCGATGGCGCAAGGCCACTCCAACGCCGCCATCGCCCAGGCGCTCACGGTCTCACCCGCCGCGGTCGGCAAGCACATCAACAACATCCTGGCCAAGCTCGACCTCCCCCCGGACGCCGACGTCCACCGCCGCGTCCTGGCCGTCCTCGCCTTTCTCCGGTCCTGAACCGGTACCTCGGCGATCCGCGGGCTAGGAGGCGTCGAGGCGGCGCAGGGCGGCCTTCACCGTCGCCGAGTCGTACGTCGTCCAGAACGGGGGCAGCGAGGCGCGCAGGAAGGAGCCGTACCGTGCGGTCGCCAGGCGCGGGTCGAGGATCGCGACCACGCCGCGGTCGTCCATGGTGCGCAGCAGGCGCCCGGCACCCTGGGCGAGCAGCAGCGCGGCGTTGGTCGCGGCGACCGCCATGAAGCCGTTTCCGCCGCGCGCCCCGATGGCCCGCTGCCGCGCCGAGGACAGCGGATCGTCCGGGCGCGGGAACGGGATCCGGTCGATCACCACGAGACGCAGCGACGGGCCCGGCACGTCCACGCCCTGCCACAGCGACAGCGTGCCGAACAGGCACGTCGCGTCGTCCTCCGCGAAGCGCTTGACCAGCTGCGACGTCGCGTCCTCGCCCTGGCACAGCAGCGGCTGCGCGATGCGGGTGCGCAGCTCCTCGGCGGCCTGCTTGGCGGCGCGCATCGAGGAGAACAGGCCGAGGGTGCGGCCGCCGGCCGCCTCGATCAGCTCGCTCAGCTCCGTGAGGTACGCCTCCGGCAGGCCGTCGCGGCCCGGTGAGGGCAGCCCGCGGGCGATGTAGAGGATGCCGCTGCGCGCGTGGTCGAACGGCGAGCCGACGTCCAGGCCGGACCAGACGATCGGCTTGTCCTCGCCGGTGGACTCCTCCGGCGCGGCCGGCAGCCCCCACTGGCGGGCGAGCGGCTCGAACGACCCGCCGAGCGACAGCGTCGCCGAGGTCAGCACCGTCGTACGTCGGCGGAAGAGTCGCTCGCGCAGCAGCGCGCCGACACCGAGCGGTGCGACGCGCAGGGCGACCGGCCGCCGGGAGTCGTCGCTGAACGGCTTGTCGAGCCAGACCACGTCGTGCCGCGAGGCGATGTCGCCCGCGAACGACTCCAGGAGGCGGACGGCCGTGTCGTGGATCTCCTCCAGCGAGGTCAGCGCGGCACGGCCCGCGCCGAGCCGCTCGGCGTCGTCACCGGCGCGCTGCAGCGTCGTGCGGAGGGCCGTGGCACAGGCGTGAGCGGCGTCGCGGACCGCGGCGAGCGACACGCCGGCCGCCTGCGGCAGCACGTCCATGCGGCCGGGGTGCAGGTCGGCCAGCATCGGTGCGAGGGCCTCGCCGGTCTCCTTCAGCCGGTCGGCGAGATCCTCCTCGATGAGCCGTCCGCAGCGGCGCGCGGTGATCTCCACGGCCTGCGCGGACAGCTCGGCGGTGGCCACCGACGTGACCCGGTCGACCAGCTCGTGCGCCTCGTCGACGATGACGACGTCGTGCTCGGGCAGCACCTGGAAGTCCTCCAGGGCGTCGATCGCGAGCAGCGCGTGGTTGGTGACGACGACGTCGGCGTCGCCCGCCCGGTCGCGGGCCTGCTCGGCGTAGCACTCGGTGCCGAACGGGCACCGCTGCGCGCCGAGGCACTCGCGGGCGCTCACCGAGACCTGCCGCCACGCGTGCTCGTTCACCCCCGGCACCAGCTCGTCGCGGTCGCCGGTGTCGGTGGTCTCGGCCCACTCGTGGATGCGCTGCACCTGCCGTCCGGCCGCCGACACGGTCTGCGGGTCGAACAGGATCTCCTCCGGGTCCTCCGGCGCGTCCACCTGCAGCCGGTGCCGGCACAGGTAGTTGCGGCGGCCCTTGAGGATGGCGAAGACCGGCTCGCGGCCGAGCAGCGGTTTCAGCGACTCGGCGAGCCGGGGCAGGTCGCGGTCGATGAGCTGGCGCTGGAGGGCGATCGTCGCGGTGGACACGACCACGCACGCGTCGTGGGCGACCGCGTGGCGCACGGCCGGCACGAGGTAGGCGAGTGACTTGCCCGTTCCGGTGCCCGCCTGGACGGCGAGGTGCTCGCCGGATTCGATCGCATGCGCCACCGCGTCGGCCATCTTCACCTGGCCGGGGCGTTCGGCGCCGCCCACGCCGGAGACCGCGGCGGCGAGAAGGGCGGACACGTCGGGCAGGTCGGTCTTACCGGAGGTGGAGTCGAGGAGGTCGTCGGGCACGACAGCAGACGCTACCGCTGCCGCGGACCTCGGACGCCCATTACCGCCGCACGCTCCCCGGCCCGTCCCACGCGATCTCGCCGGTCACCGTACGGGCCGCGTCACAGCGACGTGCCGCCCTGGCGACGGCGGCGCTCGTTGAAGTCGCGCATCCGCTGCGGATAGCCGGTGATCTGCACGTCGTAGACCGGTACGCGCAGGTCGCGCGCGACCTTCTGAATCACGCTCGGCGACCCCACGCGCCGGCGGGTCCATTCGCCGTCGGCCGCGATCGCCATCGCCGTCGTGTCGGTCGCGAACGTCTCCGGCTCGACGTAGAACTCCACGCCCGTACGGCTGCGCGCGAAGGCGATCAGCGACTCGATGTCGGCGTTGGTCGCCTCACGGTCGAGGGTGGTCACCCTGTCACCTCGCCGGCGGCGAAGCCCGAAGCGATCGCCCCACTTCATCGAGGTCCTCCTCAAGAACCCGTTGCCCCCGTCCCGTCATCGGTCACGTCTTCAACGTCCGCTGCCGCCGTCGCGGTTCCCAGCGGGCGTAATGGTGAAGACCGGTGCAACTCGCCTTTTCTAATGCGCGGCGCTACTAATGTGCGCTGTTGTGACAAAAGCGGTTACGGGGGCTCTGATGCGGCTTGTCATTCCGGCAGGCCGTGCGCGGCTCATCGCCGGCGCGGTCGCGGGGGTTCTCCTCCTCGGCTGGCTCAGCGGCCTCGGCACCCTCCATGCGAACGACGCCGGGGTCACCGCCGTGGCGGGCGGTCCTCCGCCGTCGGCCGGCCCGCCTCCCGTCCGGCGCCCGCGGCCCGCGCCCAGCCGGCCGCCCGTCGACTGCCGCAAGGTGAAGTGCGTCGCCCTGACCTTCGACGACGGGCCCGGCCCGTACACGTCCCGGCTGCTGCGCATGCTCGCCGCCCGTCACGCCAAGGCCACGTTCTTCCTCATCGGCGGGAACATCCACGGCCGGGAGGCGGTCGTGCGCCAGGAGCTGGCCCAGGGCCATGCCATCGGTGACCACACGTGGAGCCACCCCGACCTCAGCACGCTGCCGGAGAAGCGGATCCGCGCGCAGCTCACGCGGACGCTCACCGCCATCACCCGGGCGACCGGCCGGCCGGTCCACCTCATGCGCCCGCCGTACGGGGCGACCGACCGGCACGTCGCCAAGGTCGCCCGGAGCCTCCGGCTGGCCCAGATCATCTGGGACGTCGACACGGACGACTGGCGCGACCGGAACTCGGCGATCGTCGCGCACCGCGCCATCTCGCGGGCGCACCGGGGGGACATCATCCTCATGCACGACATCCACCCGACGACGGTGCGGGCCGTGCCGAAGATCCTCCGGGGTCTCGCCAAGCGCGGCTTCACGTTCGTGACCGTGCCCGAGCTCCTCGCCGCGCACCCGCTCAAGCCGGGCCGGGTCTACTTCGACGGGCGCTGACGAGACGGCACAGGCGTCACGTGCCCAC
Source organism: Actinoallomurus acaciae (assembly GCF_042429965.1). Lineage (NCBI taxonomy): Bacteria > Bacillati > Actinomycetota > Actinomycetes > Streptosporangiales > Thermomonosporaceae > Actinoallomurus > Actinoallomurus acaciae. The sequence continues at coordinate 4,798 of NZ_JBHLZP010000316.1, read as the reverse complement.
GGTGCCGTCGACGGCCTCGCGAATGAGGTCGGCGTGGCCGTTGTGCCGGGCGTACTCGTGGATCAGGTGCATCATCACGAAGCGGAGCGAGACGTCCTCGTTCCAGCGGGGCTGGCAGACGACCAGATCGAGCGACGGGGCCGCGCGCTCGATGCGCCTGGAGTGCTCCACCTCGGCCCGCCAGGCGGCGAAGGCCTCCTCGCGGGTGCAGCCGGACGGGTCGTAGGCGGTCTGGTAGTCGCCGGCGCGGGACCAGACGTTGGGCAGGTCGTGCTCGCCGTTCACGGCCTTGCGGAACCAGGTGCGCTCCACATCGGCCATGTGGCGGACCAGCCCCAGGAGTGAGAGGGCCGAGGGCTTCGTCGCCCGCGCCCGCAGCTCGTCGTCGTCCAGGCCGTCGCACTTCCAGGCGAGGGTGGCGCGGTGGAAGTCGAGGTGCGCGCGGAGCATCGTGCGCTCGTCGGCGATCAGGGGTACGTCAGGACGCTCGGTGGTCACCGTCGGCAGTTTAGGGGGCGCCGGGTGGGGCTGACCTCAGCCGGGTGGGGGTGACCTCAGGGGCGACTCGGGGGGATCCCCGATGGTCCTCACCCACATGTGCGCGCAGGATCGTGACATGACCACTCCCGTGCACCCCGGGGCGCTGCGCGTCTCCCACGCCGAGCGCGAGCCGGTCGTCGAACGGCTCCAGCAGGCGTACGCCGAGGGGCGGCTCGACAAGCCCGAGCTCGACCTGCGGCTGCATCTCGCCATGACCGCCAAGACCCACGACGACCTCGCCGCGGTGCTGTCGGACCTGGCGCCGCCGCCCGCACCCGTGCCGGTGCCGGCCTCCCCGGCCGATCCGACCGCGGAGCAGCGCCTGCTCGCCGCGCTCGCCCACGTGCTCGGCATCGCGACGCTGTTCGTCGGCCCGCTGGTGATGATGTGCACGCGCGCCCGGCGCTCGCCGTACGTGCGTCACCACATCGCCTCGGCGCTGAACTTCCAGCTCACCCTGCTCGCGGTCACGGTGGTGACGCTCGGCATCGGCGCGGTCGTCTACGCCGTCGCCTGGGCGGTCGGCCTGGTCGCCGCGTTCCTCGCGCTCGCCGGCACGCCGTTCCGCTATCCGTTCACGCTGCGCATCACGCGCTGACCGGGGGCCGGGTGGTCGGGTTCGAGCGCGGGCAGCCCGTCGATGCTCTCGGCGTTGGACAGCACACGAGACGGCCACTGCTCGTCCGGGCGGCGACGGTGCTGGTCGTCGAGGAGCGAGCGTTCGCCGACGACCTCCATGAACGGCACGGAGTACCCGCAGGAGTCGGCCACGCGGTCGACGTCCACCACCACGATCGCCCGGGCGCCCACGTGACCGTCGCCGAAGCGGCCGGCGAACAGGTCCCACTCGTCGGCGTCCGGCCGCACCACGCGCCCCGTGCCGTACAGCCGCAGGATCTTCGGTTGCCGGTCGAACGAGCAGAACATGACGGTGATGCGCCCGTTGTCACGCAGGTGGGCGATGGTCTCCGCGCCGCTGCCGTACAGGTCGAGGTAGGCCACCGTCCGCTCGTCGAGCACGGAGAAGGTGTCCTGGTAGCCCTTTGGGGAGACGTTGACGTGACCACCCTCGCGCGGCGCGGTCGCGACGAAGAACATCGGCTGCGCCTCGATGAACTCGCGCAGCCGTTGGTCGATGGCGTCGTAGAGCTTTGCCACTGCCACACCCCCATGCGTGCCGTCAATTCGGACATTACACGCGGCCGGTCTTCGAAGGGAGCGCGCGGGATGAGACGATCTCTTGGTGACTGGTCATCGTGCGGCAACCGAAAAACTGCTGGAGTCCTACCGGTCGATCCCTGAGGGAACGCCGATACGACTGGCGAAACGCACCTCCAATCTGTTCCGCTTCCGCGACGAGACGAGCGCGCCCGGGCTCGACGTCAGCGGGTTCGACCGGGTCCTGAGCGTCGACCCGGAGCGCCGCACCGCCGACGTCCAGGGCATGACGACCTACGAGGACCTGGTCGACGCGACACTGCCGTACGGGCTCATGCCGCTCGTCGTCCCGCAGCTGAAGACCATCACGCTGGGCGGCGCGGTCACCGGGCTCGGCATCGAGTCCTCCTCCTACCACCACGGCCTGCCGCATGAGTCGGTCCTGGAGATGGAGGTCATCACCGGCGCGGGCGAGATCGTCACCGCGACGCGCGACAACGAGCACCGCGACCTGTTCTACGGCTTCCCCAACTCCTACGGCACGCTCGGCTACACGCTCCGCCTCACGATCCGGCTTCAGCCGGTGAAGCCGTTCGTCGAGCTGTGGCACGTGCGTTTCGGCTCGGCGCAGGAGCTGACGGACGCCATCGACAAGCTGGCGCCGGACTACGACTTCGTGGACGGCGTCGTCTTCGGCGGCGACGAGCTCTACCTGACGCTGGGCCGGTTCGCCGACACGGCGCGCCACGTGTCCGACTACACCGGACAGAAGATCTACTACCGGTCGATCCAGGACCGGAGCATCACGCCCCGCTGGCTGAACGCCGCCACCGCGCCCACCGACGTGCTCACCACCCACGGCTACCTGTGGCGCTGGGACACCGACTGGTTCTGGTGCTCGCGGGCGCTGGGCGTGCAGAACCCGCTGGTGCGCCGCGTCTGGCCCGCCGCCAAGAAACGTTCGGACGTCTACCGCCGGCTCGTCGCCCTCGACAAGCGCACGCAGATGTCGGCCCGGGTGGACCGCTGGCTCGGCCGGCCTCCGCGCGAGGACGTCATCCAGGACGTCGAGGTCCCGGCCGAGCGGCTTCCGGAGTTCCTGGACTTCTTCGGCCGGGAGATCCGCATGAGCCCGGTGTGGCTCTGCCCGCTGCGGGCGCAGGAGAGCTGGCCGCTGTACCCGCTCGAACCGGGACGGACGTATGTCAACGCCGGCTTCTGGGGCACGGTGCCGATCCCGCCCGGACGCCTGCCCGAGCACCACAACCGCCTGATCGAGCGTGAGGTCGCCCGCCTCGATGGGCATAAGTCGCTGTATTCCACCGCGTACTACACGCGTGACGACTTCTGGCGCCACTACGACGGGGACCGCTACAACCGACTGAAGGAGACCTACGATCCCGGCGGGCGGTTGCTCGATCTTTACGACAAAACGGTACGAGGTAGGTGAACATGAGGCTCGCGCAGGTATTCGAGCGCGTCGTGGGCCGCGACGCGCGGGTACGGTTCCTGGCCTATGACGACAGCAGTGCCGGACCGGCCGACGCCGACGTGACGGTGACCGTCACGTCGCCGTACGCGGTCTCGTATCTGATCCACGCCCCCGGCGCGATCGGACTGGCACGCGCGTACGTCTCCGGTTACCTGGACGTCACCGGCGACATGTACACGGCGCTGTCCCGGATGCAGTCGGCGATGGGCGACATGACCTGGGCGGACAAGCGCACGCTGCTCCGCGGCATCCTCGGCGACCCGCTGCTGCGGGCGGCCGCCCTGAGGCGCCTGGAGCCGCCGCCGCAGGAGGTGCGCGTCGAGCGGCTTCCGTTCCTCGCGGGGCTGCGGCACTCCAAGCGCCGCGACGCGAAGGCCATCTCCCACCACTACGACGTGTCCAACACCTTCTACGAATGGGTGCTCGGACCGTCGATGGCCTACACCTGCGCCTGCTACCCGGCCGAGGACGCGACGCTTGAGCAGGCGCAGTTCCACAAGTTCGACCTGGTCGCGCGCAAGCTGGACCTCAAGAAGGGCATGCGGCTGCTCGACGTCGGCTGCGGCTGGGGCGGCATGGTCATGCACGCCGCGCGCGAGTACGGCGTCAAGGGGCTCGGCGTCACGCTGTCCAAGCAGCAGGCCGAGTGGGCGCAGAAGGCGATCGCCGAGGCCGGGCTGTCCGAGCTGGCCGAGGTCCGCCACCTGGACTACCGCGACGTGACCGAGAGCGGCTTCGACGCGGTCAGCTCGATCGGCCTCACCGAGCACATCGGCAAGGACAACCTGGAGTCCTACTTCTCCTTCCTGTACGGCAAGCTCGAACCCGGCGGCCGGCTGCTGAACCACTGCATCACCCGGCCCGACGACACGGGCCCGGCGATGAAGAAGGACGGCTTCATCAACCGGTACGTCTTCCCCGACGGTGAGCTGGAGGGACCGGGCCACCTGGTCTCGCGGATGCACGACGCCGGCTTCGAGGTGCGCCACGAGGAGAACCTCCGCGAGCACTACGCCAAGACCCTCACCGGCTGGTGCCGCAACCTCGACGACCACTGGGACGAGGCGGTCGCCGAGGTCGGCGAGGGCACGGCGCGGGTCTGGCGGCTCTACATGGCCGGCTCGCGGCTCGGGTTCGACCTGAACTGGATCCAGCTGCACCAGGTGCTCGGCGTGAAGCTCCACGAGGACGGGCGCTCGGGCATGCCGCTGCGCCCCTCGTTCGAGCCGCCCTTCGCGGGCTGACCCACCGGAGGCCGCCGGCGACGTGCCGGCGGCCACCCGGCGGTCTCGTGGACACCGTGCCGCGCCGCGCCTAACGTCGCGGCCATGACGGTGATCCAGACGATCGAGGCGAACGGCCTGACGTTCGGGTATCTCGAGGCCGGCCGTGGCCCGCTCGCCCTGTGCCTGCACGGCTTCCCCGACTCCGCCCACACGTGGCGCCACCTGCTGCCCGCGCTCGCGGACGCGGGGTACCACGCGGTCGCACCGTTCCAGCGCGGCTACGCGCCGACGAGCGTCCCGGCGGACGGCGCGTATCAGACGGGAGCGCTCGCCGCCGATGCGAACGCCCTGCACGAGGCGTTCGGCGGCGACGCGGACGCCG
>NZ_JBHLZP010000315.1:0-9630 GCF_042429965.1 Actinoallomurus acaciae | reverse complement strand
CGCCGCCTCGGACGCGGCCGGGGCGGACGGCCCCGGCGCGGCGGGCTCGGCCGGATCGCCGCGCCGCGAACGCCGAGTCCGCAGGCTCAGCACCTGCTTGATCATGGCGATCCAGAGCCATATCGCGAGGATCAGGATCGCCCAGGGCGCCACGGCGACGCCGACGTCGACCGGGGTGTCCGACAGGACCGCGTACCCCTTGACGGCACGCTGGATGCCGGCCGCACCGGCGCCGGCGATCAGGATCACGAGCAGCAGCCAGCGCACCGCGCGGGAGAACCAGCCCGACCGCCGGGCGCTCAGGATCGCCAGGATGATCACGACGACCAGGCCGTCGAGCATCCCGGGGTACAGGAACGCCCAGCGTCGGGCGGCGCCGCCGCGGAGCGCGAGCAGCCGCAGGTCGTCATAGGACAGCACGAACGTGCCCGCGGCCAGCGCGGCGACGCCGAGGCCGCCGAGCGTGGTGAGGAGCCGGCGCTGTGCCTTTGAATATTGCGCGGGGGTGATTGTCATTTGGGAGGCAGCCAACCATCGGGGCGTACTGGGTGACACCATCTTGGCCGTATCCAACGGATCTCGGGGTGAGCGCGGACCGCGTGTCGCCGCCTGAACCCGACGGCCGCGCGCCGGCCACGCTCGCCACCGACGGCATACCCGCGGTGCGACCCGCGGAAGCCGGCCGAAACTATGTTGTGCCGCTTCGGGCGGTCGGCGAGTTGGTTTGCGAACATTAGGGTTGTTCTGTCGGCCACGGTTGTGATCTTGGTGCCCCTTGAGAGACGTGACTTCCCCTCCCCCCATCGACGGCCTCGCGAAAGAGCGACGGCTCGGAGACCTGCACAGCGTGCACGATCCCCGCGACGTCAACCCTCGCTCCCGTACGTGGCTGGTGTTCCTCGGACTGCCCGGCCTCGTGCTGCTGCCGTTCGCCGTGCGGTTCCTGATGCACGGGTTCGGCTGGGCCACGGTGCTCAGCGTCCTGCTGACCGCCGGCTATCTCGGCGCCGCCGGCCGTGTCCTGGTCCGCGACGTCCTGCCCGGGTACGGCCGCATGCTGTACCTGTACGAGAACGGCCTGATCCTGGTCGCGGGCCGCGAGGCGAACGCCTTCGCCTGGGACGCCGTCCGCGAGCTGCGCGTCTCGGGCGTGCGGATGGGGTCGGTGGACGCGGTCAGCTGGCGCTGCACGCTGGTGCGCGACGACGGCACCGAGGCGACCCTGGGCCCGGAGTTCCCTCGGGTCCAGGACGTCGTGGAGACCGTTTCGGCGGCCGTGACCGAGCGCCTGCTGCCGAAATTCATGTCCCGGATCGAGACGGGCGGTGAGGTGCGCTTCGGCCCGTTCACGCTCTCCCGCGAGGGCATCGCCAAAGACGGTGACAAGGTGCCCTGGCACGACGTGGCCGAGGTGGAGATCAGCAACGGCATGGTCCGCGTGGACCGGCGCGACCGGCCGGCCGGCATGACGGCCACGGCGGGGGAGGTCCCCAACGCCGTGGCCTTCGGTGAATTGGCGCGTTACGTGCGGCAGGCCCGTACGGAATGAGCATCGTCGGCGTCCGGGATCAGCCAACAATGCGGATTTCCGTGCCGGGCGCCGACCCGCATCGAATAGCCTTTTACGCGTGAGCCTGCGCCTCTACGACACCGGCACCCGTACCATCCGCGACTTCGTCCCGCTGATCCCGGGCCGGGCGGGTGTGTACCTCTGTGGTGCCACGCCGCAGGCCGCGCCCCACATCGGCCACATGCGCTCCGGCGTGACGTACGACCTGCTGTACCGCTGGCTGGCCGCCTCCGGGTACGACGTGACCTTCGCCCGCAACGTCACCGACGTCGACGACAAGATCATCAACGTCGCCGCGCAGGCGGGCGTGCCGTGGTTCGCGGTCGCCGAGGCGAACCAGCGCGTGTTCAACCGCGGGTACGACGCGCTCGGCTGCCTTCCGCCGACCGTCGAGCCGCGCGCCACCGGACACGTCCCGGAGATGATCGTGCTGATGCGGCGGCTCATCGAGCGGGGCCACGCCTACAACGTCGGCGACGACGTCTACTTCGACGTGCTGTCCTGGGCCGACCGCTACGGCTCGCTGTCGAACCAGAAGCTCGAGAACATGCGGCCCGCCGGCGACTCGGTGGGCGACGACCGCAAGCGCGACCCGCGTGACTTCGCGCTGTGGAAGGGCGCCAAGCCGGGCGAGCCGAGCTGGGAGACGCCCTGGGGTCCGGGCCGTCCCGGCTGGCACCTGGAGTGCTCGGCGATGGCCACCAAGTACCTCGGCCCCGAGTTCGACATCCACGGCGGCGGCGTCGACCTGATCTTCCCGCACCACGAGAACGAGCTGGCCCAGTCCACCGCGGCCGGTGACGCGTTCGCGCGCTACTGGATGCACAACGGGCTGCTCACCGTCGGCGGCGAGAAGATGAGCAAGTCCGTCGGCAACGTCGTGCTCCTGTCCGACCTGCTGGACAAGGCGCGCCCGGCCGAGGTGCGCTACTACCTCGGCTCGGCGCACTACCGCTCGAAGATCGACTACACCGACGAGGCCCTGCACGACGCCGCCGCCGCGTACCGCCGCATCGAGGCGTTCGTCGTACGCGCCGTGGAGATGGCCGGGCGCGTCGAGCCCGGCACGGTTCCGCAGGCGTTCACCGACGCGATGGACGACGACCTCGGCGTGCCGCAGGCGCTCGCCGTCGTCCACGAGTCGGTCCGGGAGGGCAACACCGCCATGGCCGCCGACGACAAGGACGGCCTCGTCCGCGTCCTCGGCGAGCTGCGCGCGATGCTCGGCGTCCTCGGTCTCGACCCGCTGTCGCCGCAGTGGGAGAGCGCCGGCGACGACCTCAGCGACGTCGTCGACGCGCTCGTCTCGGTGGCGCTCGAACAGCGGCAGGCGGCACGCGCCCGCAAGGACTACGCCGCCGCCGACGCGATCCGCGACGGTCTCACCGCCGCGGGCGTCATCATCGAGGACACTCCGCGCGGTCCGCGCTGGGAACTCAAGCGCTCCTGAGACGGTTGGTGGGCAGGAGTCCGGGGACGTAACGTTCGAGAGGCTTACACCCCACCGCATCCGAGGTGGTCCAGTTGTTCGAGCGGTTCACCGACACCGCCCGCCGCGTCGTGGTCTACGCCAAGGAAGAAGCCCTGCTGCTCGACCACGACTTCATCGGCACGGAGCACATCCTGCTCGGCCTCCTGCACGACGACACCGAGACCGCCGTAGGGGTGCTCACGTCACTGGGCGCCATGCTCACACCCGCCCGCGCTCAGGTGGAGGAGATGCTGGGCCGCGGCGAGCGGCCACCCGTCGACCCGATCCCGTTCACCGCGCGCGCGAAGAAGGTGCTCGAACTCTCGCTGCGCGAGGCCCTGCAGCTCGGCCACAACTACATCGGCAGCGAGCACATCCTGCTCGGCCTGCTCCGTGAGGAGGAGGGCGGGGGCACGGAGGTGCTCCGCCGGCTCGGGATCGACGCCGAGGAGGTGCGGCGCGGCGTCCTGGCGGTGCTGCGCGCCGGCCAGCAGCAACGGCCGTCACCGGGCGTCTTCGGCGTCGGCGGCGGGTCTGGACCGTCCGCGATCGAGAGCCGGCTGACCGCGATCGAAGATCGTTTGGAGCGCATCGAACGGCTGTTGCGGGACGGTTCGGGCCGCGACTCCGCGTAGTCTGTGGCGCGGGGCGGGACCGCCCCGCGCATCAGCGGAGGACACGGATGGCCAAGCGGCGTAAGAAGGGGTCGAGCCACACCCCGAAGGCCGAGGACCGGCACTGGTACGGCAAGCGTCAGACGGCGCGCGCCGCCAAGTCGGCCACCCGGACGGGGACGGCCACGACCGGCTCGCGGCGCGAGTCGGCCACGGCCACCGCCGACCGTCCGCCCCGGCGGTCCGCGCCGGAGGGCCCCGAGCTCGTCACCGGCCGCAACCCGGTCGTCGAGGCTCTGCGGGCCGGCATCCCCGCGAGCACGCTCTACGTCATGACGGGCGCCGCCGACGACCGCATCCGCGAGTCGATCAAGCTGGCGACCAACGCCGGCGTGCCGCTCCTGGAGACCGGCAAGGCCGAACTCGACCGGCTGACCGACCGCGCCGTCCACCAGGGCATCGCCCTTCAGGTGCCCGAGTACGACTACGCGCACCCCGACGACCTGCTGCACCGCGGCTCGCCCACGCTGATCGTCGCCCTCGACGGCGTGACCGACCCGCGCAACCTCGGCGCCGTCGTACGCTCCGCCGCGGCCTTCGGCGCGCACGGCGTGCTCGTGCCGGAGCGCCGCGCGGCGGGCGTCACCGCCGGAGCGTGGAAGACCTCGGCGGGCACACTCGCCTCGGTCCCGGTCGCCCGCGCGACCAACCTCGTACGGACGCTGAAGGCGTACCAGAAGGCGGGCCTGTTCGTGGCCGGCCTCGACGCGCGTGGCGCGAACGGGATCGACTCCCTGGACGCCGCGACCGGCCCGCTCGTACTCGTCGTGGGCTCGGAGGGCAAGGGCCTGTCCCGGCTGGTCGCCGAGACGTGCGACCTGCTCGTCAACATCCCGATGCCGGGCAGGGCCGAGTCGCTGAACGCCGGCGTGGCGGGCGGGATCGCGCTGTACGAGATCGCCCGCCACCGCGCGTCGTAGCGGGTCAGCTGGTCTGGCCCGTGGCCTGCCGTACGCAAAGGGCCCTGGAACCACCGAGCGTACGGACGGCGTTGTAGCCCGCGCCCTGCGGGCAGGACTCCGCACTGTCCGCCCACCGTACGACCGTGCCCCAGTGCGACTCGGAGCAGGGAACCTCCTTCAGGCTGGCGGTGGCGTCCGGGTCGGTGATGCAGTCGCCGGCCCGGAAGAGCCCGCCGCCCTGCCCCACGTCTCCGGGGTGCGGCGCCTTGAGGTTGCGGATGCACGCGACGTTGTTGGTGAGGTCGAGGTGCCCGGACCGCTCGACCTTGACCATGGCGTCGGTGTCCTCAGGGCAGTCGGTCGGCTCCATCCCGGTCAGCCCGGCGGAGGTCATCTTGGTGATCTTCGCCTCGGCGTCGGACGCGTCGCAGCCGACGCGGCGGAACGACTTGCCCTCCTGGTCTCCCACGTGCCCTGCGGGCGTCACGCACTGCCCCGCCTTCCACTCGCCGGTCGGCGCCGAAGTGTCGGGGAGCAGGTTGACGATCACGATGAGCAAGATGATCACGACGGGCGCCGTGATGCCGATGATGATCCGGGCGCGGTTGTTCCGGCGCGGAGGTCCGTACGGGGGCATTCCCGGCCCCGCCCAGGGGGGTTGGGGGCCGGGGAAGCCCTGCGGTCCCGGAGGCGGCCCTTGGGGCGGGGGGCCTTGGAATGGGGGGCCCTGGGGTGGCGGGCCCTGCGGGGGGCGGCCTTGGGGCGGTGGTCCCTGCTGCCAGGGGCCGTACGGGCCGGGGGGACCGGGCGGTCCCGGGGGAGAGGGGGGCATGCTCATGCTGAGGGATCTCTTTTCGCGTACTACATATGATCCGGGATTCGTCCGTCACATTAGTAGAGCAGTGTCACAGTTCTTCTCAGCGGTAGTCGGCGACATCGGCGTCCTTCTTGTCGCCGAAGTAGACCTCGGCGAAGTACCGGCTCGCCTCCGGCTGTGAGCCGTCCAGATCGGTGAAGCCGTAGTGCTTGGCGAGGAGGCCGGACGAGAGCGCCTGCCCGGACCAGCGGGCCCGGTCGGGGTCGGCGGCCAGAGCGGCGACCGCCCGCCCGATGTAGCGCGGCGTCTCCGAGATCGCGAACCACCGGTCCTTGGCGATGCCGTCCCGCCAGGTCTCCTCGGTGACGCCGAAGTGCTCCAGCATCTCCTCCGAGCGCAGGAAGCCGGGCGTCAGTGAGACGGACGTGACCCCGTACGGGTCGAGTTCTTCCTTGAGCATCTTGCCCAGCCGGGTCAGGGCCACCTTGATCATGTCGAAGAACATCGAGCCCCGGTACCGGTCGTTGAACATGTCATCGCCGTCGGTGATCTCCACCACCAGGCCGCCCCGCCGCCGTACGAGCAGCGGAAGCAGGGTGTGCAGCGTGATCAGGTGCGTCTCAAGCCCGTTGCGCACCGCCCGTAGCCCCTTGTCGAGGTCGTGCTCCCAGAGCGGCTTCCACTCGATCCACTGGTCCCCGCCCCAGGTGTCGTCGACGAGGATGTCGAGCCGCCCGTCCTGCTCGGCCTCGATCCGCGCGGCGAGCGCCCGTACGTCCTGCGGATCCGTGTGGTCGCAGCGCACGGCGACACCACGGCCACCGGCCTCGGTGACGAGCTCGGCGGTCTCCTCGATCGTCTCCCGGCGGCCCAGCGGACTCGCCCCCTGCCGTGTGCTCCGCCCGGTCACGTACACGGTCGCCCCGGCCGCACCCAGCTCGATCGCCATGCCCCGCCCGGCGCCTCGCGTGCCGCCGGTGACCACCGCGACCTGTCCGTCCAGTGTCATGTTCGTTCCTTTCCGGTCTGTTCTTCTCTGGTGCGCCACCCGGTCACGATCGCGTCGAGGTCGGCCTTCATCCGCTCCTTGAGCCCACCGCGCGGCCGAGCCGACCAGTGAACGGCCGTGCCGTCGGCCGCGGCGGTGAGAATCCGGGCGGCGACCTCGGACGGGGGCGCCTCGCCGAGCCGCCCTTCGTCCTTCGCACGCCGAACCAGGACGGCGACCTGGGCCTCCATGACCGCGTAGAACTCGGCCATCAGCCCTCGAAGCTCCTCATCGGCGAGATCGAAGGCGAGCTGGGCGAGGTGGTGCGCCGCGGTGTGCGGGTCATCCAGCGGCGCGTACGCGGAGACGAGCGCGTCCACGGGCGAGCCTTCGCCTCCCAGGCCGGTACGCATCTGCTCGATGGCCGCCTTGGTCATGGCGACGAGCAGCCCGTGCTTGGACCCGAACCGCTGAGCCACCGTCCCCACGGCCACCCGAGCCTCCGCGGCGACGTCGGCCAGTTTGAACACCGGCCCAAGCCGACTGATGACGAGAGCGGCGGCATCCAGCAGCCGCTCGTCCGTGATCTCCCTGGGACGCGCCATGGGAGTTATTGAACCACGATTCACTAATCAGGCGCACGCGAGGCCCTGACATGATCGCCGACCAGCCCATCCGCCCCACCGCACGCGCTATCGTGGTGAGGCTGAAGGAAGCAAGCCTCCGTAGCTCAGCTGGCAGAGCGTCCGCCTTGTAAGCGGCAGGTCGCCGGTTCGAATCCGGCCGGAGGCTCGTGCCGGCCCGGGGGGCGACCCCCCGGAGCCCCCCGATGTGGGGGGCTGCCGCCCCCCACGCCCCCGGGGGTTGAGGTCGGAGGAGGGGCTTACTTCTTTACGGTGTCCCGCCGCTGTTCAAGCTCTGCGTCCCCTCAATACGGTGTACGACCTGATGGGGTAGGAAGCAGACCGCCCGCCCAGAGGCTCGCATCACCAAGCGGCGATTACGATGAAGTGGGAGTGGTCATCGATCCCGCTGATCAGTTTCAGTTCCCGTCCGTCGACCAGCAGGACTCCGCGTCCGTCGGGGATGATGAGGTTGTTGCGGGTCAGGATCCGCGACAGCGTCGCCTGGGATGGCACCGTCTGGACTCCCTGGCGTTGCAGTTCGTGTGCTAATCGGGGCGGACCCCACCGGCGGGTGGGCGCGGCGTAGTTCACACACCAGCGCTTCCACCTCCGTGGCGGTCTGGTGCGGGCAACTGGCTGGCCGGTGCGTCCGGTCCGCCAGCCCGTCCAGGTCTTCTTGCCGATATCGGCGCATCCACGCGTGCAGGGGCTGACGGGAGACCCCGTAGCGTTCGGTGACCGGGCATCCGGCCTGGGCTTCCAGCACAGCGTGATACCGCTGCTCCACGATGCTCAGCTCCACCAGCGCCAACCCGGCCTCTCACGTGATCACGACGATCCACGCGAACGCCAAAACCAGCCGACAGGGCGTAAGGCATCAACCGAGGAAGGACACGGGAAGGCACCGCCGATCGGTGAGGACTGTCTCTACGTCTTCAAGCGCGCTCCGCTACGTCGGTGGCCGACCGGACCTCGGGCCGGGCGTGCGGCATCTGCGGGCCGATCCGGCCCGAATCGGACGGCCGCCCCGCCCACACATAAGGACGCCATGCGAAGAATTCACCGATTGCGCCAGGGCCTGAACAAGTAGTTTTGCTCAGGCCCTGGAATATTGGACCAGTTCGCCTCTACTTACCAGGATGATCTGACGTGTTGGAGACGCCGGTTCCTGTCCTCAGTTCGCGGATCAGTAGCCGTACATCCCGGCGGCGGGTAGCGTTGCGAAACCATACGCCAGGCGCGACGACCAGCAGCACCACAATTATCGCAAAGGCCACCAGGCCCGCGACGAAAATGATCCGTCCTGGACCGGGGACCGTGTACGAAGCACCGCTCGCCCCGAAGAACGACAGGAGGGCTAGCCGTTGACCTCGGAAAACGGTTGACGCCCCGCATGTAGACTGCGATCGTCTCTGTTGTAGCCTGGTTTTCAGGTTGGCCTCCTCAGGACGACCTAATCGGAACAGCGACGGCTTCCTGTTGGGGCAGGGGCCGTCGCTTCGTTTGGATGGAAGTGCTGGGCCGCTGGAGCTATCGAGCTGGCGGCCTCTTCTGAAATATTTCCATCCACCTTCCGGTGGATTTCTAGGGTGATCAACCCTTTGATGCGATCGATGATACGGACGATGTCGCTCTTGCCGGCTACGGCCTTAACCAAGACAACAAAACCAGAGGCGCAGTAGCGACGAGCGCCAGACCAATCAATCCGCTCGTCTGGCCGATCGCTCTCAAGTAATCGGCCGGGTGACCTAGCCCTTCATCTCTCTCCTGTCCACTGGATCTCCTATCTGGTGTCGGGTTGGTTTCTTCTGCCTCATCGTAGCCCGCATGCGTGCCCAGTATCGACAGTTCTCGGAAATTCATAGCTCTTTGGTGTGCGAAATATTGGAACAATCTACATTGAATGGAATTGTCCTAAAATTCCTGTTCTTCCTTGACGCGAAAGTCGGGGGTGGTCGCCCGCCCCCGCGCGGCGGCGTATCCCCGGACCTTCAATCAATCGCTGACCTGGGCAGGCTCCGGGCGGAATCTGTTACTGCGGGGAGTCGCGCCCTAGGTATGTGGCAAATCTTGTGATGACGTTCGCTGCCGGCGGGACTCCGGATAGGTCTCCCCGAGAGATAGTCATTGAGCGGGCCTGGTCGCACGGGCCGCCCGACGGCGGCCGGGCGGGTAGGCGTCTCAGGTGGTCGCTGAGCCGGCGTCGTCGGTTGGGAGTGTGTGGGCCGTCTCCTGGGGGCGGCCTTCGACACGCGTCCGGAACTGTTCGCGGGCCCAGATGAACCAGTCGTGGCGCATCGCGAGGAAACGCTTGCCGTACTCCAGGGTCAACCGGCCGTTGTCGGCCAGCCCGCCTCCGTCGTCCCGCGGCACGGTGTTTCTTCGCTGTTGTGGTTGCCTCGTGCGTTCGGCCATCCCGCCGAGGTAGTTCAGGGCTTCGCCGGGTTCGACTTGGTCGAGGAAGAAGACGCGCAGTAGCGGTTCGTCCCGCTGGTTCGGTTTCGGTGGGACGGCGACCAGCCAGCGGCGCAGCTCCGCCCGTCCGGCTTCGGTGATCGCGTACTCCTTGCGGCGGCGGGCGC
>NZ_JBHLZP010000314.1:0-9675 GCF_042429965.1 Actinoallomurus acaciae | reverse complement strand
CCGTGCTGGCGTTCGGCGGCGTCGACCTGGTGGTCAACAACGCGGGCCTGTCGCTGTCCAAACCGCTGCTGGAGACGACTGTCGCGGATTGGGATCTGCAGCATGAGGTGATGGCGCGCGGGTCGTTCCTGGTCTCCCGTGAGGCGGCTCGCATCATGATCGAGCAGGCGTTGGGTGGGGACATCGTCTACGTCGTTTCGAAGAATTCGGTTTTCGCCGGGCCGAACAATGTCGCTTACAGCGCGGCCAAGGCCGATCAGGCCCACCAGGTACGCCTCCTGGCGGCAGAGCTTGGTGAGCACGGTATCCGCGTGAACGGGGTCAACCCTGATGGGGTGGTCCGTGGGTCGGGGATCTTCGCCGGGGGGTGGGGCGCCGAACGCGCCGCCGTCTACGGCGTGCCCGAAGACAAGCTGGGTGAGTTCTACGCCCAGCGGACCCTGCTCAAACGTGAGGTGCTGCCCGAACACGTCGCCAACGCCGTCTTCGCGCTTACCGGCGGAGACCTCACCCACACCACCGGACTGCACGTCCCCGTCGACGCGGGGGTGGCCGCCGCCTTCCTCCGCTGAATGTGACCGCGGCCACCGGCCGGACGCGGCGCGCTGCCACGCGCCGAACCCGGCCGGCCGGTGGCCACATCGGGGCCCGCACATCACTGGCATGACCCCGAGAAAGAGATAACGATGCGACTCGTATCGAAGTTCCGCCGCCGACCGCCCCCCGCCTTCATCTCCTGCATCGTCACGACGGCCGTCCTCCTCGCGTCCGGCGTGCCCGCCGTACCGGCGGACGCCGCGAGCCGGGGCGTGGCCCGTCCCGGTGCACCCACCGCCCTCGTCACGAACTCCCTGCCGGCGCCGATGGACGTGGACGCGGCCGGAGGAATCGAGCTCGGCTGGCAGTCGACGCTGCGGAGTCAGACCGCCTACACGATCGAGCTGACCAGGCAGGGATCCGGCACGCCGCTGTGGGACACCGGCAAGGTCACATCCGCGCGTTCGACCGCGGTGCGCTACACGGGCCCGCGGCTGCGGCAGGGCGAGCGGTACTCCTGGCGGGTGAAGCTGTGGGACCAGGACCACCACCCGTCGAACTGGTCGAAGCCGGCGGTCTTCGGCACCGGGCCGGGGCAGTGGGGAGACTCGGTTCCGATCTGGTCCGCCCCTCCGGCCGGCGCCAAATGGACCGACTACCGGCTCGACCTCAAGCTGAAGATCACCCGCACCGCGATGGGGATCCAGTTCCGGTCGCCCGATGCCAAGAACGGCTACATGTGGCAGTTCCGGGCCTCGAACGCCGCCCAGCCGAACACCCTGGTGCCGCACACGCAGACCGACGGCACCTACAAGGCCGGCACCGCCGTGCCCCTCGGCGTGACCCTGGACGTCGGGACGGTGCACCCGATCGGCATCGAGGTCGTCGGGTCGACGATCACCACCTCGGTCGACGGAGAAATCGTCGACCGGCGGACGGACACCACGTTCGCCGACGGCGCCGTGGGCCTGCGGACCGGCGGCAGCGAGACCGGCGTCGTGGACGACATCACCGTGACCAGCCTTGCCGCGGACAGCACCGGAAAGGTGCTCTACAGCAACGACTTCAACGGCGCCCAGGCGTCCTTCCCGTGCGGCACCGTCGAGAACCAGGCGCTCACGATCGGCACCGGCACCGCCTGCCTGAACGCCGTCCTCACCAACGACTGGGCGCTGATGCGCCACGACTTCTCCCTCGTACCGGGGAAGAAGGTCGCGTGGGCGTCGGCCTTCGCGACGGGCTCGTCCTTCGACTCGGCCAAGCAGTACGTCTACAAGATGTACCTCGACGGGCGGTTCGTCGGTCTCGGGCCGACACGTGGGCTGCGCGACGAGACCCGCTACGACGGGTTCGACGTCGGGGGCGCCCTGAGCAGGCCCGGGCGGCACACCCTCTCCGCCATCGCCTACGCGTCCAAGGACCAGCGCTTCCAGGCGTATGTCATCGTGCGCTACACCGACGGCACGACGCAGACCATCGGCACCGGGCCGGACTGGAAGACCCTCTCGGGCAACGAGATCTGGACCTCCACCGGCAGCATCGGGACCGGCTACTGGAGCATGCCGCGCGAGGACTTCTCCGCGGCCCACTACCCGTACGGGTTCGACAGGCCAGGCTTCGACGACACCGCCTGGCCCGCGGCCGTGACGAAGAACCCCTTCGACTCGCTGCTGCCGACGCCGTTCGGCAAGGTCCAGGAGCAGCTGCACGCCCCGGCGAAGATCGTCGACCTGGGCGGCGGCGACTACTTCGTCGACTTCGGCCGTACCTGGATGGGCGGCGCACACCTCACGCTCGACGGCCGGGCGGGCCGGCAGGTACGGCTCCGGTTCGGCGAGGAGACCTCCGCCCCGAACACCACGCGCTACCAGCTGCGTACCGGGAACACGTACGAGGACGTCCTCACCCTCCGCGACGGTGCCCAGACCGTCGACACCTGGGGCATGCGGGTCTTCCGGTACATGAACATCGTCAACTCCCCGGTCCCGATCACGAAGGACAACCTGCGGGCGCTCGCGTCGGTCTACCCGTTCGACGCGTCCGCGGCACGGCTCACGTCCTCGGACCCGAGCCTCGTCTCGGTCTGGCAGCTCTCGAAGAACACCATCGAGTCGGCCGACCAGAACTTCTTCACCGACTCCTGGACGCGGGAGCGCACCGACTACGAGGCCGACGGCTACATCCAGCTGCTCTCCAACCTCTACCTGACCGGCGACCCGACGCTGAGCCGGTACTCGATCGACTACTTCGAGAACCACAGCACGTGGCCGACCGAGTGGCCGATGTACGTGATCAGCGCCGTGTACGACACCTGGCAGCGAACAGGCTCCACGGCGCAGATCGAGCACGCCTACGACACGCTCGTGCCCAAGCTGCTCGACAAGTACTACGACCCCGCCACCGGCACCATCGTGCGCTCGGACGCCATCGTCGACTGGCCGGAGAACGAGCGCGACGGCTACCGGTTCACCGACCAGAACACCATCCTCAACGCCCTGGCCTACCGGAACTACACCGACATGGCGGTCATCGCCCGCCGGCTCGGGCGCGACACCGACGCCGCGGGCTTCGAGCAGAAGGCCAAGACGCTCCGGACCGCGCTGAACACGCGGTTCTACAACCCTGGGCAGGGCGCCTACGACGATGGTCTCAGCACGGACGACGTCCCGACCGGTCACTACGCGGTCCAGGCGAGCGCCTTCCCGGGCGCCTTCGGAGTGCCCGCGGACACGGCGCAGTACGACGCGCTGGCGAAGTACATCGCCTCTCGCGGCATGGCCTGCAGCGTCTACTGCTCGGGCTTCCTCCTCCAGGCCCTGTACAAGGCCGGCCACGGTCAGGACGCGCTGAACCTGCTGACATCCTCGGGGACGAACAGCTGGCTGCACATGATCCAGCTCGGCGCCGGGGCGACCGGTGAGGCCTGGGACCCCGCCCAGAAGAGCAACATGACCTGGTCCCACCCGTGGGCCACGGCACCCGCCTACGTCATCCCACGGGACATGTACGGCATCGAACCCACCTCGCCCGGATACGCGACGTTCCAGATCACGCCGCAGACCGGGAACCAGGAGTTCGGCTCCGTCACGGTGCCCAGCGTCAAGGGACGGATCGGTGTCGCCTTCCACACCGTGAGCGGTCGCTACGACCTCGGGGTCGCCATCCCCGGCAACACCACGAGCACGGTCGGCCTGCCGGTCCCCGGCACCTACTCCGGGACGACCGTCTACCTCGACGGCAGGCCGGTGACGGGCACGCGTGCCGGCGAC
This sequence comes from Actinoallomurus acaciae, assembly GCF_042429965.1. Lineage (NCBI taxonomy): Bacteria > Bacillati > Actinomycetota > Actinomycetes > Streptosporangiales > Thermomonosporaceae > Actinoallomurus > Actinoallomurus acaciae. The sequence goes on along the minus strand of NZ_JBHLZP010000314.1, from coordinate 5,869 downwards.
CGCGTCGTCGTGCGGGTCGGCGCCGGCTGCCACACGCTCAGCACGTCGAACTCCCCGCAGGTCGGCGCCGATCGGAGGCTCACCGGCATCTGCGGGGGGTGGGCAGCGTGACCGTTCACTACCGCACACCCCCGAGAAAGGGACACCGATGCGAGTGGTAACGAGGTTCCGCCGACGGCCGATCCCCGCCCTGACCTCCCTCGCCGTCACGACGGTCCTCCTCATCGGCCTGCCCGCCGGGCCGGTGTCCGCGCAGAGTGCCTCGCCCGTACGGGTGTCGGCGACGACGACCGAGCGCGCGACGAACCCGATCGGCATCGACGCCGCCCGGCCGCGTCTCGGCTGGCGGCTCGACTCCTCCTCGCGCGGGCAGACCCAGACCGCCTACCAGGTCGAGGTCTCCGGCACGAAGGACACCGCCGGCGCCGACGTCTGGAACAGCGGGCGGGTCGCCGGTGCGCAGTCCGTCGACGTGCCCTCCGGCGGCCCCGCGCTCCGGTCGGGCCACCGGTACTACTGGCGGGTCCGCGTCTGGGACGCCGGCGGCAGGCCCTCGGCCTGGAGCAGGACCTCGTTCTTCGAGACCGGCCCGGCGCAGCGGGACTGGACGGCCAAGTGGATCGGGAGCCCGGACACGACGCCGAGCCTGACCGGCGCCCACTGGATCTGGTACCCCGAGGGCGACCCGACCTCCAGTGAGCCCGCCTCGACCCGCTACTTCCGCCGTACCGTCGACCTCGGCTCCGGGGCGATCACCAAGGCGTCATTCACGCTGACCGCGGACGACGACTTCACCCTGTACGTCAACGGCACCCGCGCCGCCTCGTCCCCGCAGGTCACGGACGGCTGGAAGCAGGGGCGGTTCGCCGACGTCACGTCACTTCTGCACTCCGGCGCGAACACCGTCGCGATCCAGGCGGTCAACACCACCGAGAGCCCGGCCGGGGTCATCGGGCGGCTGCACGTCGAACGCTCGGGCGCGGACCCGGTCGACGTCGTCACCGACGGCTCGTTCGCGTCCGCGAGGACCGCGCCGGACGGCTGGGAGAAGCCGGGCTTCGACGACTCCTCCTGGAGCGCCGCCAAGGACGCCGGTGCGTACGGCTCGGGCCCGTGGGGGAACCAGGTCGTCCAGCCGTCGCCGCCGGTGCCGTACCTGCGGCACGGGTTCCAGGTCACCAAGCCGGTCTCCGCCGCACGCCTGTACGTCTCGGCGCTCGGCCTGTACGAGGCGCACATCAACGGCAAGCGTGTCGGCGACGACTACTTCACCCCGGGCTGGACCGACTACGACAAGCGGGTCCAGTACCAGACCTACGACGTGACCTCGATGCTGCGGCGCGGGGACAACGCGATCGGCGCGCTGCTCGCCCCCGGCTGGTACGCGGGCAACATCGGCTTCGCCGGCACGCACGTGTACGGGCAGCAGCCGTGGTTCCTGGCCCAGCTACGGGTCGACTACACCGACGGCACCACGCGGACCGTCGGCACCGACGACACGTGGAAGACCACCGCGAGCCCGCTGACCTCGGCCGACATCTACCAGGGCGAGGACTACGACGCGCGGAACGAGCGTGCGGGCTGGGACGGTCCCGGCTATGACGACTCCGGCTGGTCGGCGGCCAAGCCCGGCACGATGACGCCGAACCTCGTCGCCCAGGCCGGGCCGCCGGTCCGCGTCGACACCGTCCTGCACCCGGTCAAGATGACCCGGCCCGAGCCGGGCACGTACATCTTCGACCTGGGCCAGAACATGGTCGGCTGGAACCGGCTCCGCGTGTCCGGGCCCGCCGGCACGACGGTGACGATCCGCAACGGCGAGGTGCTGAACACCGACGGCACTCTCTACACCGCCAACCTGCGCGGCGCCGCCGACACCGACCGCTACACGCTCAGGGGCGGCGGCGCCGAGACGTACGAGTCGCGGTTCACCTACCGCGGCTACCGGTACGTCGAGGTCACCGGCTACCCGGGTACGCCGGCCCTCTCGTCGGTCGACGGCGTGGTCGCGCACGCCGACGCACCGGCCAACGGCACCCTGACCACCTCCGACCCGCTGATCGACCAGATCCAGCACAACATCGTGTGGGGGCAGAAGGGCAACTTCTTCAGCGTCCCGACCGACTGCCCGCAGCGCGACGAACGGCTCGGCTGGACCGGTGACATCGGGGCGTTCGCGCCGACCTCGACGTTCAACATGGACGCCGACACGTTCCTCGCGAAATTCACCACCGACCTGGCCGACGACCAGACCGCCGACGGCGCGTTCACCGACGTCGCCCCCGCCGTCTCCGCGGGCTCGGGCACGGCCGGCTGGGGCGACGCGGGCGTGATCATCCCCTACACGCTGTGGCAACGGTACGGCGACGTGCGAGTCGTACGGGACCGCTACCCGGCGATGACGAGGTGGATCGACTACCTCAAGGCGCACAGCACCGGGCTCATCCGGCCCGCCCAGGGGTACGGCGACTGGCTCAACGTCGGTGACGACACCCCGCTCGACCTGATCGGCACGGCCTACTTCGCCCACTCCACCGACCTCGTCGCGCAGATGGCGGACGCGATCGGCGAGCACGACGCCGCGGCCGCGTACCGCACGCTGTGGGGGCGGATCCGGGACGCGTTCGACGCCGCGTACGTCACGTCCGACGGCACGGTCGGCGGCGGCAGCCAGACGGCGTACGTCCTCGCATTGTCGGACAACCTGCTGCCCGACGCGCAGGTCGCCCCGGCCGCGAACAAGCTGGTGGCCAACATCGCCGCGCACGGCGGCCACCTGACCACCGGGTTCCTCGGCACCGGGGAACTGCTGCCGACGCTCACGCGCACGGGTCACGACGACGTGGCGTACCAGATCCTGGAGCAGCGGACGTTCCCGTCCTGGGGCTATGAGATCGGCGAGGGCGCGACCACCATCTGGGAGCGCTGGGACGGCATCAAGCCGGACGGCACGTTCAACGACCCGGGCATGAACTCCTTCAACCACTACGGGCTCGGCTCGGTCGGCGACTGGATGTACCAGAACATCGGCGGCATCGCCCCGGCGTCACCGGGCTACCGGAGCATCGTCATCCATCCGAGGCCCGGCGGGTCCCTGACGAAGGCGTCGGCGACCTACCGGTCCGACTACGGCGAGATCGCGAGCCGCTGGTCGGTCTCCGGCGGCCGGTTCACGCTCGAGGTCACCGTTCCGGTGAACACCACCGCCGAGGTCTGGGTGCCCGCGGCGAACGCCTCCCACGTCACCCAGGACGGCGCGAAGTTCGTGCGCATGCAGGACGGCTCCGCCGTGTTCACCGTCGGCTCCGGCCACTGGCACTTCAGCGCCTGACCGTTTCGCCGGGGTGCGGCGAGCCCGTGCGGGGAGCCCGTGGAGCGGGCCCACCGCACCCCGATCAGAAGGGACTTCAATGAGATCGTCGCATCTGCTGACCGCCCTCGCCCTGGGCGCGACGGGCGCCATCGCGGCCATGCCGCCGGCCGGGGCGGACTCCTCGCTCGGGCTGCCGTCGCTGTCCCGGGCAGATCGCTACGTCATGGCGCCGTCCTCCCGTACGGTGCGCCCGGCGGGAGTCGCCGAGGCCCACCCGGCCAACGGCGACTACGTCACGGCCGACTCGGCCGCGTCCGAGACGGACGGGCACGACCTCCAGGCCGGCCCGTCGAGCAGCACCGCGAAGGTCGACGGGGTCATGGTCCGGCAGGCCGGCCCCGGCACGGCGGGCGCCTCGTTCGGCTACCGCCTGCGCGTGCCGCGCGGACACGACGTACGGCTCCGCGTCGAGGAGGCGGGCAGCGCGACCGCGCACTACGAAGTGCTGGTGGGCGACCAGGTCGTCCACGAGCGCAGGCCGGACCCGGCCCAGGCCGGGACGTGGAGCGACCTGGCCGGCCTGGTCCACTACGACGTCACGGTGCCGGCCCGGCTCATCGGCCCCTCCGGCGACCTGCGGGTCACCTTCCGCAACGCCGCGGAGCCCGGACCGGGCGCCCGCGTGCACGCCGTCTGGACGCTGGGCGACGGCGGAACACCCGCCGCGCCCTACGGCGGAACGGTCCACGACCCGGCCGGGGCACTGCGCGGCGGCACCACCACACTGCGCGCCGCCACGTACGGACGCCCGTACGTGATCTACGACTTCGGCAGGGAGGTGGCCGGGCAGGTCGGGCTGAGGCTCGCCGGAGTGACCGGGACGCCCCGGATCGGGCTGGCCTTCAGCGAGAGCACCGAGTACCTCACCACCGCCTCGGACTACAGCCAGGACCCCACCGGCCTCGCGACCGAGACGCACTACCTCACCGCGCGCGACGGCGACCTGACCGACCCGGTGATCCGCGGCGGGTTCCGCTACCTCATGCTCTTCCTCGCCGACCCCGGCGAGGTACGGCTGTCCGACCTGCGGCTGCACTTCACCGCCGACCCGGCGAACCCGGCGCCGGACCGGTACAAGGGCGCCTTCCTGTCCAGCGACGACACGCTGAACCGGCTGTGGTACTCCGGCGCGTACACCGTGCAGCTCGCGACCATCGACCCGAGGACCGGGCGGCCCTACCCGGGACAGGCCGGGCCGGTACGCAACGACGCGATCGTCGGCGACGGGCCGAGCGTGATCAGCGACGGCGCCAAGCGCGACCGCATGATCTGGGGCGGCGACAACGCGATCTCCGATCCGGTGTCGTACCTGACCACGGGCCAGAGCCTGCCGGCCGCCGCCTCGGTCGCCTTCATGGCCGAGGGCCAGGCCGCGAGCGGGCAGATCCCCGGCCTCTACCTGACCGACAGGTTCGGCTACAACCTCGGCTGGGGCGAGTACGCCGAATGGTGGGTGCACAACTACTGGACCCACTACCTCTACACCGGCGACCGCGCCTTCCTGGACCAGTGGTACGACGCGATGAAGAAGAACGTCGCGTGGCTGGAGTCCAGGACCGGCGACGACGGACTGGTCGACATGGCGGGCGCGGGCGGCACCTGGGGCTACGGCAACGAGAACAAGGGCACCTACACCAGTTCGCTGTACGTCTACGTGCTCGGCATGGCCGCCCAGGCCGCCGAGGCGAAGGGCGAGCCGGACCTGGCGAGGACCTACCGCGACCACGCCGCCCGCACCGCCTCGGCGATCAACGCGTCGCTGTGGGACGCCTCGGCCGGCGCGTACAAGGTGGGCCCGGCCGACGGCACGCACCCGCAGGACGGCAACGCGATGGCCGTGGTCGCCGGGGTCGCGACCGGCGACCGGGCCACGTCGGTGCTGCGCTTCTTCGACACCGCGCTCGCCGGCCGGTACGGCGACGTCACGGTCGACAAGGCGGGCACGGTACCGCGCTACGTGAGCCCGTTCGTCAGCTACCAGGCGCTGCTCGCCCACACCGCCCAGGGCGACACGGCGGGCGCGATGTCGCTGCTCGACCGGACCTGGGCGCACATGCTGGGCGGGAGCGACCCCGGCACGCTGTGGGAGAACGTCAGTACGGCGGGCGCTCCGCAGCTCGGTTCGTACACGAGCCTGTCGCACGGCTGGGCGGCCGGGCCCACCGAGTTCCTCACCGAACAGGTGCTCGGCGTGACACCCGCCTCGGGCGGGTTCGCCGCGTTCAGCGTGCTACCGCACCCGAGCGCCGGCGTGCACTGGGCCGAGGGCCGGGTGCCCACGCCGCACGGTGACATCACGGCCGCGTGGAAGCGGAGCGGCCGCACGTTCACGCTCCGCGTCGAGGCCCCGCACGGCACCACGGCCACCGCGGGCGTCCCGGTCGCCAGGGAGGTACGCGCCGGCGGTACGGCGGTCTGGCGCGACGGCCGGGCGCTGCGCGCCGGTGTCGTCCTCCGCGACGGATACGTCCAGGTGCCCGGTCTCACCGGCACGTC
>NZ_JBHLZP010000313.1:0-9685 GCF_042429965.1 Actinoallomurus acaciae | reverse complement strand
GCCCGTGCGCGAGGGCGTCGTCGAACCCGGCCGCCAGCTCGAGGGCCTCCTCGGCGCCGTCCGGCGCCGCGCCGAGCAGCTCGGCGAGCTGGACACCGAGCATCACCGGACCTCCGCGGACACGGCCGGGAACCAGTGCATCTCGGCGATCGGCGCCGTGCCGCCGGGCAGCTCGAGGTAGGCCAGGTGCCGCAGGAAGCGGCTGAACACCCCGGCCGCCGGCGCGGCCTCACGCGTGCCGTCCAGGCGGCTCATCAGGTCGTCGTCGCCGCCGGCCTCGACGCGCAGGTAGCGGGCGACGCGGTCGAGGCCGTACTGCAGCACGGCCTCGTCGGCGAGCGCCCGCAGGTGTTTGCAGGGGGCGGAGCCCGACAGCCCGCCGCACGGGCGGTTGTTGTTGGTGCTGCAGCTGAACCCGTGGGTGGCGGCGCTGATCGAGGAGACGTAGACGCGGGCGAGGTCCGAACCGCTCGACACGACGCCCTGCAGCCGTCCGTCCGCCAGTTCGACGAAGGGGACCTTGACCAGCTTGCGGGGGCGTACGGGCCGCACGACCGGCTCGGCGCTGCGCCGCTCCCAGGCGGCTGTTTCGATCATGAACGGAAGCTATCGAAGGGCCCCGACAGTTCCGCGTGACGCGCTGCGCGCGCACGCGCTCCAGCGACGGAAGGACCGGACGGCGCGCACGGGGGGCGCCGATCCGCATGAGTCGTCTCCTTCCGTTTCGATACCGGGACGGCGAGGTGGGGATTCCGATGGGTACGATCGGTGCCCGTTCGTCGCGGTACAAGGGGAGACATGGTCGACGGATCGCCGACTGCCGGGGACGTCGGCGCCGAGCACGCCCGGGCCGGGGAAGAGCCGACGCTGACGCTGAGGTACGTTCCGGAGCTCGACGACATCGTCGAGCTCCTGGCCGTGTCGCCCGCGCGGCGGCGCCGGCGGAGGCGGGCGGTCCGGTACGCGGTCATCAGCACGGTGCTGCTGTGCTGTGTGCTGTGGCTGAACGCCGCCGAGCGAATGTCCGGCGCGGCGCCGGCCACGCTGTTCTGCGCGCTGATCGCGGGAACGTACCTGCTGAGAGCCCTGGCGTTCTACTCGCGCCGGGGCCTGTGCCGCCGGGCGCGCGACGCCTGGCACCGCTCGCCGGTGTTGCGCCAGGCGCACGAGGAGAGGCTCACCCCGGAGAGCCTCACGCTGCGCACGGACGGGATGACCCAGATCTTCGCCTGGTCGCGGTTCGCCGCGTTCGTGGAGACCGACCGGCAGTTCGTCCTCATGGACCGCGAGGGAGAACCCTCGATCGCCCTTCCCAAGCGGGGCCTGCCCGACCCGTCGCTCGTCCCGGTCTGCCGCGACCTCCTCACGGACCGTCTGGAGGACGCCCGGCCGCGTCCCGGAGGGACGGTAGCCTCCTGCGGGTGACCGATGAGGTGGATGGAGACGGCCCGGCCGAGACGCGTCCGCACAACTTCGTCGCGCCGGAGATCTACTATGCGGGGCTCCCCGCCGTGTACGTGGCGGCCGGAGCCCTGATCACCGACCCCGCCGGGCGCGTCCTGCTGGTCAAGCCCCACTATCTCGACCACTGGCTGCTGCCCGGCGGCACGGCCGACGAGGGCGAGCCGCCCGAGGTCACCTGCGCCCGCGAGGTGAAGGAGGAGATCGGCCTCGACCTGCCGGTCGGGCCGCTGCTGCTCGTCGGCTGGGCGCCCGCGCGTGCTCCGCGGCCCCGGCCCATCCTGACCTTCATCTTCGACGGTGGCGAGCTCGACGAGCCCGAGCGGATCCGGCTGCAGGAGGACGAGCTGGACGACCACGCCTTCCTCCCGCCGGACCAGGCCCGTCGCCTGCTCGGCCGGGTCGGGCACCGGCTCGGGCCCGCGCTGCACGCCCGCGAGACGAAGATTCCGCACTACCTGTCCGAAGCCTGAGTGCCCTGATCCGGCGCGGGAAGTAGCCTTGATACGTGCCCCATTCCACGTCAAACCCGGCGTCGGACTTCGCGTCGCCGACGGCCCTCAGCGAGGCCCTCGAGGCACACGCGTACCTGTCCGACGAGGGTCTCGCCACGGCCTGCTTCCTCGGCCTGCGCATGCGCCGGCCGCTGTTCCTGGAGGGGGAGGCGGGCGTCGGCAAGACAGAGCTGGCCAAGACGCTCGCCGCCGTCCTGGACGTCCCACTGATCCGGCTGCAGTGCTACGAGGGCCTGGACGCCGCGCAGGCCCTGTACGACTGGGACTTCCCCCGGCAGCTGCTGCACCTGCGCGCCGCCGAGGCGGCCGGGGTCACGGACGTCCAGCGTCTTGAGTCGGAGCTGTACGACCGGCGCTTCCTCGTCTCGCGCCCCCTGCTCCAGGCGCTGGAGACCTCGACGGAGGAGCGGCCGAGCGTCCTGCTCGTCGACGAGATCGACCGGGCCGACGACGAGTTCGAGGCCTTCCTCCTCGAGGTGCTGAGCGACTTCACGATCTCCGTCCCCGAGCTCGGCACGATCAGCGCGCGGCGGCCCCCCGTGGTCGTCGTCACCTCCAACCGCACCCGCGAGGTGCACGACGCGCTCAAGCGCCGCTGCCTGTACCACTGGCTGGACCATCCCGCCTTCGAACGCGAGGTGGCGATCATCCGCCGCAGGCTGCCGGACGCGACCGAGACCCTCGTACGGCAGGTGGCGGGCGCCGCGGGCCGGCTGCGGCGGCTCGACCTGCTGAAGGCGCCGGGCATCGCGGAGAGCCTCGACTGGACCGAGGCGCTCGTCGCCCTCGGCGCGCGCGACCTGGACCCGGAGACGGCCGCCGTGACGCTCGGCACCGTGCTGAAGTATCGCGAGGACACCGAACGCGTCGTCCAGGGCGGCATCGAAGCGCTGTTCAACGGAGGCTGACCGTGTCCCGGGACGTGGTCGAGACGCTCACCGGCTTCGCCCGTACGCTCCGGGCGGCGGGCGTCGGCGCCGACCCCGAGCGGGTCCAGGCGATGATCGCCGCGGTGGGCCACCTCGACGTGCTCGATCCGGGTGACGTCTACTGGGCCGGGCGGCTGACCATGTGCGCGGACCCGGCCGACCTGCCGCGCTATGACCGGTGCTTCGCCGCGTACTTCACCGGCGGCACGCCCCCGGTGATCCGTACCGCGCCGCCGCCGGTCACCGTCATCCGGCCGGCCGCCACCCCGGGCACGGCCGAGGGCGGCGACGAGTCCGACGACGTCTCCCTGGCGACCGCCAGCGAGATCGAGGTCCTGCGGTCGCGTGACGTGGCCCGGCTCAGCGCCGCCGAGCGCGCCGAGGTCCACCGGCTGGTCGCCCTGCTCGACGACGTCTCCGCCCGGCGCCGGTCGCGGCGCTTCACCGCGCGCCACCGCGGCCGCCTCGACCAGCACCGTACGGTCCGCTCCATCCTGCGGCGCGGCGGGGAGATCTCCGGCCTGCGCTACCGCACCCACCGCACCCGGCCCCGGCGCGTGGTGCTGATCGTCGACGTGAGCGGCTCGATGAGCCCGTACGCCGACGTGCTCCTGCGCTTCGCCCACGCCGCCGTCCGCTCCGCGCCGCGGACGACGGAGGTCTTCAGCACGGGTACCCGGCTGACCCGGGTCACGCGGGAGCTGCGCCACCGCGAGCCGGACACCGCGATGCGGGCGGTGTCGGCGGCCATCCCGGACTGGAGCGGCGGCACGCGGCTGGGGGAGGAGCTGAAGGAGTTCCTCGACCGCTTCGGGCAGCGCGGCATGGCCCGTGGCGCGATCGTCGTCATCGCCTCCGACGGCTGGGAACGCGGCGACCCGTCGCTGCTCGGCGAGCAGATGGCGCGGCTGCGCCGGCTCGCGCACCGGGTGGTGTGGTCCAACCCGCACAGGGCCCAGCCGGGCTACGAACCGCTCACCGGAGGGATGCTCGCGGCGCTTCCGTATGTTGACCACTTCGTGGCCGGTCACAGCCTGGCCGCGCTGGAAGAACTGGCAGGGGTGATCGGAAATGCGTGACGTCCTCGCCGATATCGGCAAGTGGTACCACGGGGGAGGGACGTTCGGGCTGGCGACCGTCGTGAACACCTTTCGCAGCGCTCCACGCCCCGCCGGAGCCGCGATGGCCGTCTCCGGCGACGGTGAGGTCGTGGGCAGCGTGTCCGGCGGCTGCGTCGAGGGCGCGGTGTACGAGCTGGCCCAGGAGGTCGTGGAGTCGGGCCGGCCGGTCGTGCAGCGGTACGGCGTCAGCGACGACGACGCCTTCGCCGTCGGGCTGACCTGCGGCGGCATCCTCGACATCCTCGTCGAGCCGATCAGCCCGCAGACGTTCCCGCTGTTCGGCGAGGTGGTCGCCTCCATCGAACGCCACGAACCCGTCGCGATCGCCACCGTGATCGAGGGTCCCGGCGAGATCGGCGCCCGGCGGATCGTGTGGCCGGACCGCGCGGAGGGCTCGCTCGGCGTCGAGCGGCTGGACGAGGCCGTGGACGACGACGTGCGCGGCATGCTCGCCCAGGGCACCACCGGCATCCGCCGGTACGGCCGCAACGGCGAACGCCGGCTGGACGAGCTGGGCGTGTTCGTCCACTCGTTCGCCCCGCCGCCGCGCATGCTGGTGTTCGGCGCGATCGACTTCGCCGCCGCGGTCGCCCGGATCGGCAAGTTCCTCGGCTACCACGTGACCGTGTGCGACGCCCGCCCGGTCTTCGCGACCGCCAAGCGGTTCCCCGAGGCCGACGAGGTCGTGGTGAAGTGGCCGCACAAGTTCCTCACCGAGGCCGAGACGGACGTGGACGAGCGCACGGTGATCTGCGTGCTGACCCACGACCCGAAGTTCGACGTGCCGCTGCTGGAGGTGGCGCTGCGCACCCGCGCCGGCTACGTGGGCGCGATGGGCTCCCGCCGCACCCACGACGACCGCCTCGAACGCCTCCGTGAGGCGGGTGTGACGGAAGAGGAGATCGGCCGCCTCCGCTCGCCGATCGGCCTCGACCTGGGCGCGCGGACCCCGGAGGAGACCGCCGTCTCGATCGCGGCCGAGCTGATCCAGCTCCGCTGGGGCGGCACCGGCCATGCCCTCAGCGACACGGCGGGCCGCATCCACGGCGCCTGACGGGGCCCGGAGAGACCGCCCGGAACTCCGTGCCGGGCGGTCCCTGGCCGTGGAGACGGCCTGGTGTCACCTGCGGGTGGTACCGGCCTCGGCGAGGTTGACGATCGCCTCGGCGGCCCGGAAGTACTTGTTGTGTCCCATGTCGGCGATGGTCTTGATGCCGAACGCCTTGTGCAGCGCCTCCGCGTCGGCGTCGCTGACCCCGCGGATGGCCGCGACGGGCGCGTCGCAGAGGCCCTCCAGATCGGTGTTCTCGTAGGCCTTGTCCAGTAGCTTGTCCAGTTCTGCGGTGACTGCCATGTTCGTGCACCTCCATCTGTCATCTGTGTCAGCTGTGACCGGGAGTGCGTTTCACGCCCCTTGTAGGCCCTTCCCTGATATGTCCGGCTTGGCACGTGATCGTGGCTCCGCCCGGCGATGATCAGCGATTCGGCCGGTCGCCGGGGCGGGACCTGGATACGCTGTTCGAGCATGGAGACCAGGCATGCGGGAGCGCCCGCGGGGCTGTTGCTCGCCGCGGGAGAGGGGAGCAGGCTCGGTACGCCGAAGGCGCTCGTCGAGATCGGCGGGACGCGCCTGGTGGACCGGGGCGTGCGGATGCTGCACGAGGCCGGCTGTACGCCGATCGTCGTGATCACCGGCGCGGCGCGGGTGGACGTCGCGGGCGCCGTCGTGGTGCACAACCCCGAATGGCGCACCGGGATGGGCTCCTCGCTGCGCACCGGGCTGTCCGCGCTCGCGCCCGACTGCCCGGCCGTCGTGATCGCCCTGGTCGACCAGCCCGACGTCACCGCGGCGGCCGTACGGCGGCTGCGGGCGGCGTACGAGACCGGGGCGCGGGTCGCGGTGGCGACCTACGGCGGCCGTCCGCGCAACCCGGTCCTGATCGCCCACGAATACTTCGAGGAGGCCTCCGCACACGCGAGGGGCGACGTGGGGGCGCGTGAGTTCCTGCGCGCCCGGTCCGACATCGTCGTTCCGGTCGCCTGCGACGACGTCGCGGATCCCAGCGACATCGACACGCCCGAGGATCTTCAAAGGTACGGCGGCTCCCGGTGACAACCGACCACGGTGCTCGCGCGTCTTCCACACGCCGGGGGCTCTGTGGCGTAAGTGACGAACAACGGTGCTGGGGAACCGTGGGAAGGCGCGCGATGAGCAATTGGTCGGAAGAGCCCGGCTACCACTGGGTCACGCACAACGACAGCGCGGCGAGCCACCTCGCCAAGGCGGCCGAGGCGATGGGCACGCCCGTGCCCGATGTCGCGAAGGCCCAGGTTCACGCCACGATGGCGCAGGCGGAGGCCACGATGGTCGTGGTGCACACGCTGCGCGACATCATGGGCCGCATGTACGAGCAGACGGTCGCGGTGGAGAACCTCCGCCGGACGATCGCCGGGCTCGACGGCGCCGAGGACGACACCGTCGACACGATGATCTTCGGGCGCGAGGCGGGCCTCAGCCGGGAAGCGTGACGGCGTCGGCGTCGATCGCGCCGCAGTCGACCGCGCGCCGCAGCCGCGCGGTCAGCGCCTTGATGGTCGCCGGCTCGTCGAGCACGCCGTCCGCCCGGCCGTCGGCGCCCCCGGCCTCGTTCCACGCGCGGACCCGCTCGATGGCGTCGTCCAGCCCGTTCAGGTGGTAGGCGTAGACGGTGGCGAACCGGCTGGCCAGGTGCGCCGCGTGCAGGTCCCAGCCCTGGTTGTAGCCGTGCAGCAGGGAGTAGCGCACCAGGGCGGAGTGCCGGCGCCACGCCTTGTGGACGTCGGCCGTCTCGTCGCCCGCCGGGACGATGTTGGTCGAGCCGTCCGACAGGCGCACGCCCGTGCCGGCCAGCGTGACCTGCATGACGTGCCGGGCGTACTCGCAGGACGGGTGGTCCAGCCGCTGCTCCGACGGCGGCAGGCCCAGCGCCGCCGTGTAGTCGTAGACGCCGAAGTGCGCGGCGCTCAGCCGGCCGCCGGCGGCCTCGACGATCGCGGGCAGGCCGGTGACCGACTCGGGCGTCTCGACCTGGATCTCGAAGCGCAGCATGTTCTCCGGCAGCCCGATCTCGTCCTCGAACCGGGACAGGAACTCGGTGAAGATCTTCACGTGGTCTGCGGAGATGATCTTCGGGAACGTCACCACGAAGCCGCCCGGCAGCTTGCCGAGGCGTTCGGCGAGCCCGGTGAGGAACCCGTCCAGGGTGCGCATCGACCGCGCGTGCCCGCCGTCCGCGAACGACCGGACCCGCAGCCCCCAGTAGTAGGGCAGCCGCCGCGTCTCGTACGCCCGCGCGACCTCCTCGACGGCCGTCGCGACGTGCGCGTCCTCCTCTTCGTCGTCGCGTACGCCGTAGCCGTCCTCGAAGTCGATCCGCACGTCCTCGACCGGGGCGCGGGAGAGCTTGGCGGCGACCCGGTCGCGTACCGTCTCGGTCAGCGACGGCTCGACGCCGAACGCGGCGGTCATCGTGGACGGGTCCGCGGCGTGGGCGTCGAGCAGCCTCAGCGCCTCCGTGCCCATGTCACCGGCGGTCTCCGCGGTGAAACGGTCCGCGGGCACGTACACCGTGTGCACCGGCTGGCGGTCCGCCGGCTCGCCGGGGCGGCGGCGTTCGTGCTCGGCGCGCACCTCCTCGACGCGAGCGTTCAGATCGTCGAGCGAGGACAGAGTCAACTTCACCGCGGTTTCCCTCCCAGAGATGCTGCGGCCCACGTTACCGACCGAAACCGCCTCGAGACGGGCGATCACGTACGGCCGTCAGCCCGCGATGACGCCCCACACGCCGGAGGTCTCCTCACCGGGCCTGAGCGCGATGAGGTCGACGCCGGTGACGAAGGAGTTCGGCGGGCAGGTCATCGGCTCGGCGCCGAGGCCGGTGCGCCGCGTCTCGTCGGTCACGTCGTCGCGGGTGTAGATCTCCAGCCACGGGTGTCCCGCGCCGGCCCACAGCGACACGGCGCGCTCGCCGTCGCTGAGCCGCACCCACGCGCGGCCGTCGCCGTCGCGGACCAGGGCGGTGTAGGGGTGGTTGATCGCGGTGCCGCCGAGACGCCGCGGCGCGCGGAAGTCATGCGGCGTGCCCGCGACGTCCCGCAGGCCGCCGACGGGGATGGAGCGCAGGTCGGTCTCCAGGTAACGCTCGGCGGTGACGAGCAGCTCGCACTCGTCCAGCGGCCGCCCGAGCGTGAGGTAGGGATGCGCCCCGTGCCCGTACGGCGCGACGCGTGAGCCGGCGTTGCGCGCCGACTGGCGCACCGTCAGCCCGCCGCCGGCGTCGAGGGCGTACTCCACGGTGAGGTCGAGGCGGAACGGATAGCCCGAGTATCCGAGCAGCCGGTGCGTGAGGGACACGCGGTCTCGTTCGTGCCCGGCGACCCGCCAGGACGCGAACCGGACGAGCCCGTGGATCGCGTTGTCCAGCTCGCGCTCGTTGATCGGCAGCGCGTGGTCCTCGCCGTCGAAGGAGTAGCGGCCGTGGTCGATGCGGTTGGGCCAGGGCGCGAGCAGCTGCCCGGCGGCGGCCGGCGGTGGTTCGTCGGGGCCGTGGGAGAGGATCAGCGGCCGGTCGTCGCAGGTGAGCGCGCGCAGGCCGGCGCCCTGCTCGGTCACGACGGCCGTGTAGGGCCCGGCGGAGATCTCGTACTGGTCACCCGAGAGCGTCATGGTGTGATTGTCGCCTGCTCGGCCAGAGCGCGCACGGCCTGGGTGAACACCTCGGCCGGCGGGGACACCAGGCCGGCGCCCACCTGCCCGGTGCCGGCGACGCGTCCGGCGATGCCGGTGTTGACGACCGGCAGCAGACCGGTACGGACGACCTTGGTGACGTCGATGCCCACCGGTGTGCCGCGAAAGTCCAGGATCGGCACCTGGAAGGCCGGGTGTTCGGCCAGCGTGATCTCATACATCCGCTGGGTCGCGGTGAGCGCGTCGGGCACCTCGCCGCCGATGAACCGCACGATCGCCGGCGCCGCCGCCATGGCGAACCCGCCCACTCCGGTCGTCTCGGTGATGGTCGAGTCGCCGATGTCGGGGTTGGCGTCGGCCGGGCCGTACGCGCCCAGGTAGAGCCCGTCGGGCACGCCGGCCGGCCCGGTGAACCAGCGGTCGCCCGTACCGGAGACCTGGACGCCGAAGTCGGTGCCGTTGCGGGCCATCGCCACGACCATCGACGAGCCGGGCACCCCGCGGGCGGCGTCCGCGCTCACCTTGCCCGCGGCCATGGCCAGGTTGAGGAAGAAGTGGTCGTTGCCGGCCGCGAACCGCAGCGCCTCCGCGGCGCCCGCCTCGGCCAGGTCGCCCGCCAGCTCGCGCACGAACAGGGAGGTCGCCGCGCGGTTGCGGTTGTGCAGCTCGTCGCCCATGTGCAGCGCCTGCGCCATGATCGCGCGCAGGTCGACGGGGCCGTGCGCCCGCACGGCGTCGCGCAGCGCCGGGCCGAGGTCGCCGGCCATCCACCGCAGCCGCTCGATCACCTCCGGTCCGTACGCCCCGTAGCGCAGCACCTTGCCGAGCCCCTCGTTGAGCGAGCAGTACGCGGTGCCGCCGCCCTCGGCGTCCTCGACCACGAACATCCACATCGCCGGGCTGACCACGCCCGCCATCGGGCCGACCGTGCGG
>NZ_JBHLZP010000312.1:0-9734 GCF_042429965.1 Actinoallomurus acaciae | reverse complement strand
TCGGCGGGAGCGTCGCCCACGCGGACCCGGCCGCCGAACTCCCGGCCGTCCTGGCGCTCTGCGAGGGCACGGTCGAGGCGGCCTCGGCCGGCGGCCGGCGGACGATCCCGGCCGCGGAGTTCTTCGCCGGCCCGCTCGAGTCGTCGCTGCGGCCGGGCGAACTGGCCACGGCGGCGTTCTTCCCGGCGCCGCCCGTACGATCCGGCACGGCGTTCGCCGAGGTGGCGCGGCGGCACGGCGACTACGCCATGGCCGGCGCCGCCGCGCTGGTGACCCTGGATGAGGACCAGCGGGTGAGCTCGGCCAAGGTGGCCTACCTCAGCGTGGCGGCCACGCCGCTCGTCCTGGACCTGACCGGGCCCCTGGACCACCGGCCGCCGGTCACCTGCGACTGGACCGCCGCGGCCGCGTACGCACGGGACCACCTCGACACCGACGAGGACATCCACGCGAGCGCCGGCTACCGCCGTCACCTCGCGGGCGTCCTCACCGAGCGCACACTGCGCGCCGCCGCCCAGGAGGCCCAATGACCGAGCGCAGCGAGGGAATCGAGAGACGCGTCCCCGTGGTCACCTTCTCCGACGTAGGAGGGCCTGTGACCGAGCGCAGCGAGGGAGTCGAGAGACGCGTCCCCGTGGTCACCTTCTCCGACGTAGGAGGGCCTGTGATCGAGCGCAGCGAGAAGGGCAAGGTCCCTGTGGTCGCTTTCTCCGACGTAGGAGGGCTCGTGGCCTCGCGAAGCGAGGGAGTCGAAAGACGCGTCCCCGTGGTCACTCTCTCCGGCGAAGGAGGGCCTGCGGCCGAGCGAGGCGCGGGCGTGTCCCCATGGTCGCTCTCCCCGGCGAAGGAGGGCCTGTGACCGAACTCGGGGAGATCAGCCTCACCGTGAACGGGGTGCCGCGGACGGCCTCGGCGGAGCCGCGGCGGCTCCTGTCGGACTTCCTCCGCCACGACCTGGGCCTGACCGGCACACACGTCGGCTGCGAGCACGGCGTCTGCGGCTGTTGCACGGTGCTGTTCGACGGTGAACCGGTCCGCTCCTGCCTGATGTTCGCCGTCACCGCGGCCGGGCACGAGATCACCACGGTGGAGGGGCTCGCCGCGGGCGGCGGCATGTCGCCGGTGCAGCGGGCCTTCGCCGAATGCCACGGCCTGCAGTGCGGCTTCTGCACGCCGGGGTTCCTGTGCACGGTCACCGCGCTCCTGCGGGACAACCCGCGGCCGAGTGAGGAGGAGGTGCTCGAGGGCATCTCGGGCAACCTGTGCCGATGCACGGGCTACCAGAACATCGTCAAGGCGGTGCACCGCGCCGCGGACCTGATCGCCGAAGAGGGGACGAGCCGGTGACGTTCGGCGAACCGATCGCCCGCCGGGAGGACCCGCGCCTGGTCACCGGCCAGGGGCGCTACGTCGACGACCTCGGGCGGGACGCGCTCGCCGCGGCGTTCGTCCGGTCGCCGCACGCGCACGCGCGGATCACCGGCATCGACGTGGACGACGCCCTCGACATCGACGGCCTGGTCGCGATCTACACCTGGGAGGACCTGCGCGGTCGCGTGGCCGAGCCCCTGCCGCTGCTGATCCCGCACCCCGCGCTGACCCACGGCCGCACCGCCTACCCCCTGGCCCGCGACGTCGTACGGCACGTCGGCGAGGCGGTCGTCATGGTGGTCGCGCGCGACCGCTACCTCGCCGAGGACGCCGCCGAGCGGATCCGGGTGACGTACGAGCCGCTGCCGCCGGTCGTCGGCATCGAGAACGCCGCGGACGCGGCCCACCGGGTCCACGACGACGTGCCCGGCAACATCGGCGCGCACCTCGTGCAGGAGACCGGCGACGCGCCGGCCGCGATCAGGGTCGCGCCGCACGTGCTGGAGTTCCGGCTCGACATCGAGCGCAGCGCGTCGATGCCGCTGGAGGGGCGCGGCGTCTACGCCCGCTGGGACGCCGACGACGGGTCGCTGCGGGTGTACTCCTCCACGCAGACCTCCACGAGCGTGCGGATGGCGATCGCCGCCAAGCTCGGCCTGCCCGCGAACAAGGTCGAGGTCATCGCGCCGGACGTCGGCGGCGGCTTCGGCGTCAAGATCGTCCACCCGTGGCCGGAGGAGGTGCTCGTGCCGTGGGCGGCGCGGCTGCTCGGCCAGGAGGTCAAGTGGACCGAGGACCGGCGCGAGCACTTCGTCTCCGCCGCGCACGAGCGGGCGCAGGTGCAGCACGTCCGGGTCGGCTTCGACGACGACGGCCGGCTCCTCGGCCTCGACGTGCGGATCCAGCACGACCATGGCGCCTACACCCCGTACGGCATCATCGTGCCGATCATCACCTCGACGCAGCTGCTCGGGCCGTACAAGCCCGGCGCGTACCGGGTGGAGTTCACCAGCCTCTACACCAACACGGTCATCGTCACGCCGTACCGCGGCGCGGGCCGCCCGCAGGGCGCGTTCTGCATGGAGCGCACGATGGACCGGATCGCCGACGAACTCGGCCTCGACCGCGCGGCGGTCCGCGAGGTCAACCTGATCCGGCCCGAGGAGTTCCCCTACGACCAGGGGCTGATCTTCCAGGACGGCCGGCCGCTGATCTACGACTCCGGCGACTACCCGGAGATGCTGCGGCAGGTCAGGGAACTGATCGGCTGGGACGGCTTCGCGGCGTTCCGCGCCGAGGCGGAGCGGAGGGGCCGGCGTGTCGGCATCGGGCTCGCCTGCTACGTCGAGGGCACCGGCGTCGGCCCGTACGAGGGCGGCCACATCGAGATCGACTCCAGCGGGCGGGTGCACGTCTCCACCGGCCTGACCTCGCAGGGCCAGGGGCACCAGACCGCGTTCGCGCAGGTCGCCGCGGCCGAGCTGGGCGTGCCGATCGAGGACGTCATCGTGACGACCGGCGACACCCGGCGCTTCGGGTACGCGGTCGGCACGTTCGCCTCGCGCGCGGCGGTGATGAGCGGCAACGCCATCGCCCTGGCCGCCCGCAAGGTGCGCGAGAAGGCGCTGCGCATCGCCGGCGAGGCGCTGGAGGCCGACCCCCGCGACCTGGAGATCGTCGACGGCGTCGTACGCGTCAGGGGCGACGCGGGGGCGTCGATCCCGCTGCGTACGGTCGCGGTGCTGTCCAACCCGCTGCGGTACGCCTTCGACGAGTCGGCGCAGCAGGCGACGCAGTTCGCCGTCGGCGGCTCGATGGACGACCCGCCGCTGACCGGGGAGCCGGGCCTGGAGGGCAGGGACTACTACTCGCCGCCGCGTTCGACGTTCGCCTACGGCATGCACGCCGCGATCGTGGAGACCGACCCGGACACCGCCGAGATACGGATCCTGCGGTACGCCGTGCTGCACGACTGCGGACGGCTCATCAACCCGAGGATCGTCGAGGGCCAGATCCACGGGGGAGTGGCGCAGGGCGTCGGCGGGGCGCTGTACGAGCGGATGGTCTACGACGATGAGGGCCAGCTGCTCAACGCGTCGTTCATGGACTTCCTCATGCCGTACGCGACCGAGGTCCCGCGGATCGAGACCGGCCACATGGAGACGGCCTCGCCGCTGAACCCGCTCGGCGTCAAGGGCGCGGGGGAGGCGGGCGTCATCCCCGGTTCGGCGGTCATCGCCGCCGCGATCGAGGACGCGGAGGGCATCCGGATCACCCGAA
Source organism: Actinoallomurus acaciae (assembly GCF_042429965.1). NCBI lineage: Bacteria > Bacillati > Actinomycetota > Actinomycetes > Streptosporangiales > Thermomonosporaceae > Actinoallomurus > Actinoallomurus acaciae. Next base: position 6,083 of record NZ_JBHLZP010000312.1, on the reverse strand, counting down.
TGCCGATCTCACCGTCCGAGCTGTACCACCTGCGCGAGGCCGCCGCCGCAGGCACGGCCGAACGCACCAACCGTGCTCGTACGGCCGCGTCTCCTTGAGTCGGGTGGCCGTCTGGAGGGCGGGGCTTGGGGCGGGTCCTTCCATCTTTCGCCGTCGGAGCTGTGCTGCCTGTGTGGGGGCGTGGTTGCGGGTATGGCCGGGCGTACTCCCGTCGTGCGAGCTGTACTGCCTGTGTGAGGACGCGGCCGCGGGTATGGCCGAGCGCGCCAACCGCGCTCGCATGGCCGCGTCCCCTGAATCCGGTGGCCGCCCGGGCGCGGGGCCTCACACCGGCGCGCCGAACCAGGTGTGCAGCGCCTCCTCCAGGCCGTCGGTGTCCTCGCCCGCCCAGGCCACGTAGCCGTCGGGGCGGATGAGCACCGCCTCGGCCGGGGCGTCCGGCGTCGTGACCTCCTCGATCCGGCCGGACCAGGCCTTCGCGGCGCCGCTCGTACGGGTGAGAAGCAGCGGACGGGCGCGGCGCAGCAGCTCGGCGACCCGTGTGGCGCCGGACTCGGTGTTCAGGGGAAGGTCCGGCATCCAGCGGCCGGTCATGGGGTGCGCGTGCCCGTCGCCGTAGCGGACGTCGGCGCCCGCCATGAGCTCGGCGACGCGCCGGATGGCGCCCGGGTCGGTGAGCAGCTCGCCGAACAGCGCGCGCAGCGCCGTGATGCCCGCGCCCGGCGAGGTCAGCGCCATCTGGGCGCGGGTGTGCATGATGACGCGCTCGCCCACCGGCCGCCGCTCGCTCTCGTACGTGTCGAGCAGTCCCTCCGGCGCCCAGCCGTTGATCTCGGCGGCGAGCTTCCAGCCGAGGTTGAGCACGTCCTGCATGCCGAGGTTCAGGCCGGGCCCGCCGATGCCGGAGTGCACGTGCGCGGCGTCGCCGATGAGGAACACGCGGCCCTGCCGGTAGCGCTCGGCCTGCCGGGAGTTCGTGGAGGTGGACCGGCGCAGGCCCGGGTCCGCGTCGTCGGGCACGCGCATCGGGACGTCGGCGCCGAGCACCCGGCGTACGGCGTCGCGCAGTTCGTCCAGCGGCATCGACGTGCTGTCCTCCAGCGGCGAGGACGACCACTCGATCGCGCTGACCCGGTAGAGGCCCGGCTGGAACATGCCGTACGCGAACATGCCGTGCTCGGTACGGGTGAACGTGGCGGTCCGGAGCCGGCCCAGGCCGGGCACGTCCAGCTCGCCGGTGCCCGGCACCGCGACCGGAGGGTCGATGGAGACCTGCCCCTGCCGGCTGGTGAAGCTGCGGTCGGTGATGCCGGGGAAGCCGACGCCGAGCCGTTTGCGCACCGTGCTGCGCCCGCCGTCGGCGCCGACGAGGAAGCGCGCGGTCAGCTCGTAACCGCCGTCGGGTCCGGTGACCTCGGCGGTGACCTCGTCGGCGGTCTGGCTCAGCCCGGTCAGCTCGTGCCCGCGCCGGATCTCGGCGCCCAGCTCGAGCGCACGCTCCTCCAGGAGCTCTTCCAGCCGCCGCTGGGGGATCGGCAGCATGAACATCGGGTTGTCCTCCAGGCGGTGCAGCTCCAGCGGCAGAGCGCCGAACTGGAAGCCGGGCGCGGCGGCCGGTGGGCCGCCGCGCCCGCTGAGCCGCTCGTACAGGCCGCGCTGGTCCAGCGCCTGGACGACGCGGCCCACCAGCCCGTTGGCCTTGGGCATGCCGGCGCGCTCGGACAGCCGTTCGAGCACGAGGGGGCGTATTCCGGCGAGCGCAAGCTCACAGGAGAGCAGCAGGCCGTTGGGCCCACCGCCGATGATCACAACGTCGTGGGTCATGGGGGGTTCCTCCCGTGATGTAGGCCCCGCGATGTGGGCATGACGAAATGGCGGCCCCGCGCGGAGGCCGATGGCGGGTGGGGTATGGGCGACGTGGGGCGGCTCGACGCGCAGGCCGGTGGTGCACGGGCGGCGTTGGCGGTGGCCTGGCGTGCAGGTCGGTGGCGTGCGGGCGGCGTGGGATGGTGGCCTGGCGTGCAGGCCGCCGGTGGGCGGGGGGTTACTCGGGCGGGGGCAGGCCGGACGCCAGGTCGTCGATGGCGTCGCGCAGCAGTCTGGGCAGCGGTACCGGTGGATCGGTGCGCAGCCACTGCTCCCCGGCGACCCGGACGGCCGCGCCGATGGCCGCGGCCACCAGCAGCGGGTACAGGTCGCGGTCGGCGTCGGTGCCGGTGCGTTCGGCGATCACCTCGGCGACCTCGTGTTCGACCGCCGCGCCGCCTTTGATCAGCTCTCCCTGCAGCTCGATCTCGCCGAGCATGAGGCGTACGCCGGCGGTCCACTGCTGGTCGGGCAGGGGCTCGCCGTGGTCGAAGGTGGTCGTGACCGCGTGGGCGACGGCCTCCCAGAGAGGCTCGGCCGGTGGGCGTTCGCGGAGCAGGTCGGCGATGCGGCGCAGGCGGTCGAGCTGCCGCCAGACGATCGCCTCGGCCTTGCTGGAGAAGTAGTTGTTGAAGGTGCGCGGCGAGACGCCGGCCTCGGCGGCGATGTCCTCGACCAGGACGTTGCCGAGGCCGCGTTCGACCGTGAGGCGCAGCGCGGCCCAGCTGAGAGCCTCACGGGTCTGCTGCTTCTTGCGCTCCCGGTGGCCGGGCGCGCGTGCGGTGGTCATGCCACGACAGTAGGCGAAAAGTGCGTGGTCCGCAATATTGCCGGTCCCGCAAGTTTCAGTCGAGGTGCTTCTCGAACCAGTGCTCGGCGTAGGGGCCGTGCGAATAGGCGGGGATCTCGGCGTAGCCGTGCGCCGCGTACAGGGCGCGCGCCTCGACCAGGTCGTGCCGTGTGTCGAGCCGCATCGTGTGCGCCCGCAGGTCGTCGAGCGCCGCGTCCTCGGCGGCGGCGAGCAGCGCGTGGCCCCCGCCGGTGCGCCGGGCACGCGAGTGGACGAACAAGCGCGTCAGCTCGGTGACACCGGGACCGATCAGCCGCAGACCCACGCAGCCGGAGGGCGTCCCGTCGTACCGGCCGACGAGGAAGCACACCAGGTCATCGCTTGGATCCTCGGCGAGCGCGGCGTCCACCTCCGCCTCGGTCGCCGGCCGGCCGTAGTGCCGCGACGCCACGTCGGTGAAGTAGTCGCGCAGCAGACCCGTCGCCTCGACCGGCTCTCGTGCGATCACCCAGCGCGGCCGCGGCGCCGCCCCCGTACGGGTCAGCACCCGGTCGACGTACGGGACGAGGCGCGAGCCCCGGCGGATGTCGTCGCGCTCGTCGGCCGGCAGGTCGCCCAGCGGGTCGGGCAGCACCTCGTCCTCCGGGACGTACACCATCTGCCCGGCGTAGCGGCGGCACGGCGAACACCAGGAGTAGGACACGCAGCGTTCGTAGAGCCGCGAGCCGTGGGGGTGGCAGCGGTAGGTGTAGGACCGCAGCGGCCCCCGGCATCGCCCGCACGTGTCACCGGCGCCGAGAACGGACACCTGCCGCCAGCGTCTCACCCGCCGCAGTATGACGCCGGAGGCGCCGCCGCGGCGACCGGTTTTCCGGCCGGGCGGTCAGTTCACGCAGCCGGCGATGGTGTTGAGCGGTGAGCAGTTGTCCGGGATGTTGGCGCGTACGATCGACCGGCTGATGAGGACGTTGGCGTTCCCGGTCGCGATCCCGCCGCCGGCCGAGGCCCTGTTGAACTGCACGCGGGTGTGGCTCAGTGTGGTGTTGCCGAGGTTGGACAGGCCGCCGCCGAGACCGCCCGACACGTTGCGTTCGACGGTCGTGCGGATGAGCTGCGTCGCGCCGTTCGGCTGGGTGTTGACTCCACCGCCGTTGACCGGCGCGGTGTTGTACCGGACGGCCGTGGCGTAGAGGACCGCCGTGCCGGAGTTGAGCATCCCGCCGCCGCCGACGCCGGTGGTGGCGTTCTGCTGGAGCGCGCTGCGTGAGACGGTCGTCCGTGAGCCGGCGAGGCCGGCGATCGCGCCGCCGCTGCCGGCGGTGTTGCCCGCGATGGTGACGCGGCTCAGGACGAGCCGCCCCGCGTTCTGGATGCCGCCGCCGAGGCCGGACGTACTGCCGTTCAGGATGGCGATGCCGGCCAGGCTCAGCCGCGCTCCCGCGGCGACGTCCAGGACGCGGAAGGCCGCGGCGGCCGGGGCGCGCCTGATGGTCGTGCCGGGCCCGCCCAGCAGCGTGACGTCCCCCGTGATGGTCGGCAGCCCGGTCGCGGCGGTCGCGGGCGTCTGGATGTCATAGACACAGCGCGGCGCGAGACGCAGGATGAGGCCCGGTGAGGTGTCGGCGGCCGTGATCGCCGCGTTCAGCGCGGTCACGCTGCACGGCACCCTCACGAGACGCGTCGTGGCCATCGAGGGAGCCGGGCAGGTCGCCACCAGCATGCCCCCGGCGGCGACGGCGATGCCGGTGCCGCTCGTCCAGCGCGTGAATGAGCCCAATGAGACCGCCCCCCGGCAGGAAAGAGTCGCGTGTGCACCGGCGGCGGACCATCCGTCGTCCTCCGGTAGCGGAAGTACAGCGCGCGATTCGCGTCGTGCGCCGGGGGCGACGCGCGATCGACCGCGAACATCGATCAGTCTTTGCGACGCCTTTCCCCCGGGCCGGGGCGGGCTCAGGAACGGAAGTAGCGCGCGGGCAGGTATCTCCTGACCGCGGCCGGCCGGAGGCCCTGCTCGGCGATGGTGTGCAGCAGCCGCTCGAAGTCCGCCGTCATGTGCGGGTTGAAGTGCACGAGCAGGATGTCGCCGGGGCGCAGCCGGCGGCCCGACTGGTAGGCGATCCGGCCGTTCGTGACCACCTCGCGCCAGAAGAAGACGGCCTTCATGCCGCAGTCGCGGGCCGCCCGCAGTGTGGTGCGGTCGGTCGCGCCGTACGGGGCGCGCAGCAGCGTGGGCCGCGTGCCGTACCGCCGGGTGTAGATGTCGGCCGGCGCGCAGATCTCCTCCCGCTGCCGCGCGTACGACAGCTTGGGCAGGTACGGGTGGGTCATCGTGTGGTCCTCGATGAGCGCGCCCGCGCGCCGCAGCCCGCCGAAGTAGCCGTAGTCGTCCTTGATGGCCGCGTTGGTGAGGAAGAGCGTCAGCGGGATCCGCCGGTCCCGGACCAGCCGGACGAATGCCGGGTCCTTCTCCCAGCCGTCGTCGATCGTGATGAACACGACCCGGCTTCGCACGGGGACGTGGCTGATGACCGGCGGGAGCGGTCCGTCGTCCGGCAGCGTACGAGACGCCGGGTTCGTCGACCGGGTGGCCTTCGGCCGTGCCGTCGTCCGGGTGGACCGCGGCCGGCGGTGACGGGTGGTGCCGCGGGACGCGGAGGCGGTCGGGGAGCGCCCGGCCTGCGGGGACCGGGTGTCGTGGCAGGCGGTGAGGCCGCCGGCGGCGAGCAGTGTGCAGGCGGTCGCGGTCACGGTACGGGCCGGTGGCGCCATCGGATTCCTCCCTGTGGCGTGTGATCCGTCTCGGTTCATCCCACGATAGGAGCGGCTTCGGCGGCACTTCGCCGTATCGGACAGCGGTTCTGGGTGCGGATTGTCAAAGGACGCGGCCGCCACTCGGCAGTTGTTGCCCTTCGCCCGGCGCCCGGGGTTTTCTAGTGTCGGGCTCACACAGGAGGTCGCCGATGAAGGTCAACGGCAGCGTCAGCGTCGCCGCACCCGTGCCCGACGTGTGGCGGGCGCTCCGCGATCCCGCCGTGCTGGCCCGGACGATCCCGGGGTGCGAACGCCTCGACGAGGTGGGCCCCGACACGTACGCGATGACGATCCGGGCCGGGGTGGCGTCGATCAAGGGCACCTACGCCGGCCAGGTCGCCCTGTCCGACCCCGAGCCGCCGCACGCGTTCACCCTCCGCGCCCGCGGCCAGGGCGCCCCGGGCACCATCGACGCGACCGTACGGGTCCGCCTGTCCGAGGCGGACGGCGGCACCCGCGTGGACTACGACGCGGACGCCACGGTGGGCGGCATGATCGGCGGCGTCGGCCAGCGCATGCTGGCGAGCGTGGGCCGGCGGACGGCGGGAGAGTTCTTCTCCGCGGTGGAGACCGCCATCACCCGCCCCGCCCCGGCCGCGGAGGCCCCGGCCGTACC